>NZ_JBJLSF010000052.1:0-31690 GCF_050871885.1 Kineococcus aridisoli
CCACGGTGCACCGTGGAAGTTCACCGCGTGTCCACAGGGGGGCCGGTCGCACGGGGCGGGGTTGTGGACGGGGGTGCGGGGGGTCCGGTCGGAGCAGACACCCTGCGGCGGTGCCGATCCGCGCAACCTTCCCCGACGTCCTCGCCGACCTCGACGGCGACGAGGGGGTGCGGGTGCGCCACCTGGCACCCCTGCTGCCCCCGGGTGCGGCGCTCGCCCACCGCAGCGCCGCCGCCGTGCACGGCATCGGCCTGCGGATGCCGCACGAGCGCGGCCTCGCCCGCCCCGTCGAGGTCGTCGTGCCGGCGGGGACGGCACCGGTCCGCCGCAGCGGTGTGCGCTGCTTCGCCGCCGACCTGGCCGGTGACGTGGTCCTCGTCGACGGGGTGCCCGTGACGTCGCTGCTGCGCAGGGTCCTGGACACCGCGCGCTTCGCCCCGCCTCCGCTGGCGCTGGCGGTCCTCGACCTCGCCGCGCGGCGCGGGCTGTTCTCCCCGGTGCAGGCCCTGCTGCGCCTGGACGCCGCGCCGGGTCAGCGCGGGGTGGCGCGGGCGCGTCGCCTCGTGGCGCTCACCGACCCGGGAGCGGAGTCACCGGGCGAGTCGTGGCTGCGGTTGCGGCTGGCCGACGCGGGCTTCCCCCGGGCACGCACGCAGATCCCGGTGGCGGGCTACCGCCTCGACCTGGGCTGGCCGGCGCGGCGGCTGGCGGTCGAGTTCGACGGCCGTGAGTTCCACGAGGGGGCCCGGGCCCTGGCGCACGACCGCCGTCGGCGCGGGCAGCTGGCGGAGCGTGGCTGGACGGTCGTCGGCGTCGGGTCCGGTGAGGTGCTCGGGCGCTCGCTGCACCTGGAGCTCGGCGTCGGCGAGCTGCTGGGGCTCGTGCCGCAGCTCCACGCCCGCCGGTGGTGACCTCGCACGGTGCACCCTGCGAGATCACCACCGGAGGGAGGGACGAGGCCTCAGGAGGGCGAGGCGAAGGGCGTGTCGTCGAGGTGCTCGACCAGCTCGCGCAGGGAGTCGTGCACGCCGCTGGCCCCTGCGCCGGTCAGCTCCTCGACGGAGTAGCCGCCGGTGCGCACGGCCACCGCCGCCATGCCGGCCTTCGCGGCGGCCTCCACGTCCCACGTGGAGTCGCCGAGGACCACGCCGGCGCGCCCGGAGACCCGGCCGAGGGCGACCTGGAACAGGTCGGGGGCGGGCTTGGTCGCCTCGGCGTCCGCCGAGCTGGTCCACGCCTCGCACAGCTCGCGCGCGTCGAGCTTGTCGAGGAACGCCTCGACGTGCTGCTGCTGGCCGGAGGAGGCCAGCACGACGGTCCAGCCGCGGCGGCCGAGCTCGGCGAGCAGGTCGCGCGCGCCCTCGAACGGCTGCACCTCGGGCAGCAGCGGGTCGAACTCCTCCGTCCACGCGCTGCGCGCCTCGTCGCCGTGCTCGGCCTCGAACCCCTCCCCGGCGACGGCGGGCACGAGCTGGTCGCCGCCCATGCCGATGGCGCGGTGGATGCGCCACACCGGCACCGTCAGCCCGAAGCGGCGGAACGCGCGGAACCACGCGATCGAGTGCTGGTAGTTGGTGTCGACGAGCGTGCCGTCGACGTCGAGGAGCGCGGTGTCTGCCACGAGGGAGGACCTCCAGGTCGGGTGCTGCCGGGGTGTTCAGGCCGCCACGTCGACGCAGAACAGCTTGCGCGGGTCCTGCAGCAGCGCGGGGGGCTGCACGTCCGAGCGCGCCACCCGCCCGCCCCAGCGGACGCGGCGCCGGTGCGGCGCGACGACGCCCTTGCGGGCGTCGAACTCGTACTCGCCGACGACCTCCCCCAGCAGCAGGGCCCGCTCGCCCTCGATGGGCAGCGCGACCTCGTCACCGGGTTCCAGCTCGTTGACGAAGGTGTCCAGGACCCGCAGGTCCTTGCCCGGACGCCGGCCCGGGCGGACCTCCTTGAGCAGCTGACGCAGCGTCGCACCCTCACCGGCCAGCCGCACGTCGACGTCGATGCCGCTCTCGGTGCCCAGCCCCACGACCCCGTCGGTGAGGAACTCCCCGACGGCCTCGGGCGCACCGGGCCGCACCACCCACACCAGCCGGCCGGAACCGCGCACGGGCGGGTCCAGCGAGGGCGGGTCCGGCCAGTGGTACGGCAGGTCGTCGGGTTCCCCGTCGCCGAACACGGGCCGGTAGAAGGCGGGGTCCTTGCGCAGCAGCGCCGAGCGGTGGCTGCGGTGGACCGCCTCGTCGCCCAGCCACGGCGGCATGAGGTGCGCCAGCTCGGCCTGCGCCCGACCGACGACCTCGGGGGCGAACTCGGCGATGAGGCGCTCGGTGGAGTCGGCGCGCCCGGGCCGCTTCCACTCCGCGACGCACGCCAGCCCGTAGGCGACGAGCGCGGGCGTGCAGCCGCGCCACATCCGCACCGCGGGGTGGTTCACCCAGCCGTAGTCGGGCAGTTCGAGGGCGCGCAGCACCTGCAGCGTCTCGACCCGCTGCTTGCCCAGCCGCGGGGCGTCGAGGACGGCCGCCGACCGCGCGAAGTCCGGGTAGGGCAGGAAGGTCTGCACCCGCCCACCGTGGCGCGCGGCGACGGCCGTCGCACGTCGAGGCGTCCCGCGTCAGTACCCCGCGTCGAGGTCGACGAGCCCGAGCAGGTCCTCCCCGGCCGCGAAGCGGCGCACGTTCTCCTCCACCCGCGCCGCCAGCGCCGCGCTCTGCAGCTGCGAGGGGTTGGTCGCGTGCGGGGTGACGATGCAGCGCGGCTCGCTCCACAGCGGGTGCCCGTCGGGCAGCGGCTCGGGGTCGGTGACGTCGAGCGCCGCCCCGGCGATGGTGCCCTCCGCCAGCGCGGTCACGAGGGCGTCGGTGTCCACCAGGGAACCGCGGGCGATGTTCACCAGCCAGCCCTGCGGGCCCAGCGCGGCCAGCTGCTGCGCGCCGACGAGGGCGCGGGTGGCCTCGGTGGCGGGTGCCGCCAGCACGACGTGGTCGGCGGCCTCCCACACCTCCCCGACCCGGTCGGCGGGCAGCGTGCGCTCGGCGCCCTCGACGGCGTGGCCGCGGCGGGTGACGGCCAGCACGCTCGCGCCGAGACCGGTGAACGCGGGGATCATGGCCTTCCCGATGCCGCCGGCGCCCACGATCGCGATCGTCGCCCCGCGCAGCGTGGACTGCACCGGGCCGACGGCCTCGGGGCGCCAGGTGGACTGCCGGGCGGCCAGGCCGATGCCGCGCACGCCCGCCAGCAGCAGCGCGACGGCGCCCTCGGCGACGGCGGAGGAGTACGCGCCGGTGGCCGAGGTCCAGGTGCGCTCGCGGTCCAGGCGCCCGCTGTCCACCCACGCCTCGATGCCGGCGGAGGGCAGCTGCACCCAGCGCACGGCCGCGGGCAGCTCGGGCAGCTCGCCGTGGCCGCCGACGACGACGAGGACCTCGGCCTCCTCCAGCGGCACCAGGCGACCGCCGCCGCGCTCGACGGCGGCCTCGACCTCCGGCGAGGATCCGGGGCCGACGTGGACGGCGGGGGGGCTGCTCTGCGCGGGGGCCATGGACGGCACGCTCCTGCTCGCTGGGTGCGGGTGCACGGGGGTCTACCGGGATCACGCGTCGGACGGGCCCACCCTAGGACCCCACCCCTCGGCGGCCGCGGCGCTGCGGGTGCGGTCGCGGCCGGCGTCCTTGGCCGCGTAGAGGGCCGCGTCGGCGGCGACGAGGGCCTGCTGGGCGCTGGTCGACTCGTCCAGCGTCGCGCAGCCCGCGGAGAAGGTGGTGGCGCCGCCGCCGGCCGCCCATGCCTCGCGCAGGCGCTCCACGACGTCGACGGCCGCGCTGGTGGGGGTGGCGGGCAGCAGCAGCACGAACTCCTCGCCGCCGAAGCGGGCGGCGTGGTCGCCGCGGCGCAGGCCGCGGGCCAGCAGCGCCCCGAAGTCGCGCAGGACCTCGTCGCCGCAGGCGTGGCCGCGGCTGTCGTTGAGCTGCTTGAAGTGGTCGAGGTCGACGACCACGACGCTGTCGCCGGGCGCCAGCAGCCGCATCCGCGCCTCCAGGTCGCGGCGGTTGCCGACGGTGGTGAGGGGGTCGGTGCGCGCGTCGCGCCGCAGGACGTCGGTGGCGGCGCGCTGGCGGCGGACCAGGTCGGCGAGCACCTCGGAGACGACGATCCACACGCAGGCCGCCACGACGGTGCGGGTCGCGGCCGGGGCGCTGGGCCCGCCGGCGACCACCAGGTGCAGCGGCACGGCGGCGGGCAGCAGCGCCCAGCCGGTGCGGGGCACCAGCACCAGGCCGGTGAAGACGAAGCACAGCACGAACAGCGGCGCGTACGCGCCGTCGACGTGCACGCCGGTGCGCGACAGCAGCGCCAGCCCGGCCATGACGAGCAGCGGGAAGGCGGTCGCGGCCGCGGCGGGCAGCCGCCGCCACGGCACGAGCAGGCTGCCCGCCAGCACGGCGGCCGCGCCGGCGGCGGAGGCGGCGACGACGAGCAGGTCGCGGCCGGTGGGCACCAGCAGCGGGGTGGTGAGCAGGACCAGCAGGGTGGTGACGAGGACGAGGACGCGGCCCGCGACGACGGGGCGCCCGCCCGCGCGCAGCCCCGGCGGCAGCCGCCGCAGCAGCCGCCGCCAGCGCGGCTCGGGCAGCAGGTCCTCCCGCCGGTGCCGCACCGGACGCCTCCCAGGGTGTTCTAGAAGTGGTGCCCCGCGAGCGGAGCCGGACCACCCTGCCACGGGCGGGGGCCGCCCGCCGCCCGGACCCGCTCCAGGGCGCGGCGCGCCGTGCCGATCCCCTGGGGGTGAGCGCGCAGCCGGCCGACGGCACCCGCCGGTCGCCGCGCGGGCGCCGGTGGCGCCCCCTCCCCCGGTGCGCGCGCCGCCCGCCGCTGGAGCGCGCCGACTGGCGGCGGCGCCACCGCTGGGTCTGCGCGGTCCTGCTCGCGCTCGTGGTCGCGGTGCCGGTGCTCGCGCTGGTGCGCGGCACCTCGCCGGTGCACGCGGTGGGCCTGGGCGCGGTCCTGGCCGTGGCGCTGCTGGCCGCGCAGCTGGACACCGTCCGCCGCTGGTTCGCCGACGACCCCTCGCTGCCGGCCTGGTCGCCGGACGGGCTGCGCGCCTGCGCGGCCGTGCTGGGCCTGCTGCTGGCCGCCGCCGAGGTGGTGCAGCTGTGCGGCGGCGCCCCGCAGGCGCACGTCGCCTTCGTCGCGCTGGTGCCGGTCCTCGTGCTCTACGAGTCGTGGGCGCCGGTGCTGCTGAGCACCGCCTTCGTGCTGCTGCAGCAGGGGGTGGTCGGCACGCTGCACCCGCACCTGGTCTTCGCCGACGCCGCGCACCCGTGGCGGCAGGCGCTGGCGCACGCCGCCGTCGTCGGCGCCACCGCGGCGCTGGCCCTCGCCGGGTGGCGGCACGCCCCGGCCGCCGGCGCGCTGCAGGGCCGCGAGCTCGCGCGGCTGCGGCACGCCGCGGCGCACGACCCGCTGACCGGGCTGGTGGCCCCCGCCGGGGTCCGCGCGGCGCTGACCGCGGCGCTCGCCGACGGCGAGGACCGGGACGCGGCCGTGCTGGTCCTGGGCCTGGACGGCTTCGCCGACCTGGAGGCCGAGCTGGGGCACGAGGGCGCGGACGAGCTGCTGCGCCAGGTGGCGGTGCTGCTGCAGGAGGTCCTGCGCGCCGGCGACGTGCTGGGCCGCACCCGCCCGCACGAGTTCACCGTCGTGCTGCCCGGCGGGTCGGCGCGCGAGGGCCGGGCGGTGGCGGGGCGGCTGCGCGAGGCCCTGGCCGGGCGGCTGGCCGTGGCCGGTGCGGCGGTGGAGGTGCCGACCGCGGTCGGCGTCACCTCGCGCCACCACGCCCGGCGGCTGCGCGGCGGCGAGCGCGGGTTCGCCGCGCCCCCGCAGGAGGCGGCGGCGCTGCTGCGGCAGGCGGACGCGGCGCTGCACGCGGCCTGCGGGCGGGACGGCGACGGCAGCGGCGTCGCGCTGTACGCGGCGGGTGACGAGCAGCGCCCGGCGCAGCGGCTGGAGCTCCTGGCGGACCTGGGCGCGGCGCTGACCCGCCGGGGGGAGCTGTTCCTGGTGCACCTGCCGACGGTCGACGTCCGCACCGGGCGGGTGGTGGGCGTGGAGGCGCTGCTGCGCTGGCGGCACCCCGAGCGCGGGCTGCTGCCGCCGGCGACGTTCGTGCCCGCCGTGACGGCGACCGCGCTGGCCGATCCGCTGACCGACTTCGTGCTGCGCTCGGCGCTGGCCGACGCGGCCCGCTGGAACGCGGCGGGCGGGCGCGTGCAGGTGTCGGTGAACGTGCCGGGGCGGTGCCTGCGGGCGGGGTTCGCCGAGCGGGTGCTGGCCCTGCTCGCGGCGGCCGGGGTCGGCGCGCAGCAGCTGCGCCTGGAGGTGACCGAGGAGGCGCTGACCGGCGCCGCACCGGCCGTGCACGCCGAGCTCGTGCGGCTGCGGCAGGCCGGCACCGGGGTGTCGGTCGACGACGTCGGCTCCGCGGCGGCCCCCCTGTCGGCGGTGCGGACGCTGCCCGTGGACGAGCTCAAGCTCGACGGCGCCCTCGTCGCGGGCCTGGTCGACGAGGACCCGCTCGCCCGGCACACCAGCACCCTGCTCGTGCGCTCGGTCGTCGAGGTCGCGCACGCGCTGTCGCTGCGGGTGGTGGCCGAGCGCGTCGAGACGGCCGCCCTCGCCCGCGCCGTCGCCGACGCCGGGTGCGACCTGGCCCAGGGCTACCACTTCGCCCGCCCGGCCACCGCGGACGCCGTCGCGGCGCTCCTGGCGGCGGAACCGGCGGGCGAGGTGCCGGCGAACTCCTGACCCCGCCCCGAACTCCCCACCCCGAGCTCCAGCTCGAACCCCCGCTCGAAACCCGGCTCGAAACCCGGCTCGAAACCCGCCCCGAACCCCGCGAACCGCTCCGCGAGCGGGATGCGAATCACCCTCGGTGAGGAGCTCTCCACGCGGCGCACAAGCAGATGCGCCGACGAGCGGCGTCGGTGATCTCGACGAGCGGAAACCCGTCCGCGGACGTACGGTCTTGCGGCGGCGCCGACCGGCGCCGGTACACGGAAGGTGGCAAGGACAATGGGCATCTCCCTCCTGACCGCGGTCATCGTCGGCCTGATCATCGGGGCGCTGGCTCGGCTGGTCCTCCCCGGCCGGCAGAACATCGGCGTCATCTGGACGATCGTCATCGGGATCGTGGCCGCCATCATCGGCACGTTCATCGCCCGGGCCCTGGGTGTGGCCGACACCCCCGGCATCGACTGGATCGAGCTGATCCTGCAGGTCGCGCTCGCAGCCGTCGGCGTCTCCGCCGTGGCGGGCCGCCGCCGCGTGCGTCGCTGACGCGGCTCGCGCGCCGGGCCCGGCGGGCGTCGTCGACCTGACGACCCACCCGCCGGGCCCGACAGGACCGATCGACCGCGG
This sequence comes from Kineococcus aridisoli, assembly GCF_050871885.1. Taxonomy (NCBI): domain Bacteria; kingdom Bacillati; phylum Actinomycetota; class Actinomycetes; order Kineosporiales; family Kineosporiaceae; genus Kineococcus; species Kineococcus aridisoli. The sequence goes on from NZ_JBJLSF010000052.1 coordinate 7,414, forward strand.
AGCGGCCGTGGGCACTGCGCCCGCGGCCGCTCCGCGCGTTCGTGCCTCCTGCGCGGCGCCCGGGCCCGCCCGCCGCGACACGACCACCTCCCCATCACGCTGCGTCGCTGGATCTCGACGATGCGGATTGTTACGGTGCGGTCACGTCCGTCGGAGGAGGCCCGTGACCGGAACCACCGCCCGCTCCCTGCTGCGCGGGGTGCGCGGGTCGCGCACGCGGGGGGTGCAGCTGTCCGGCGAGGCGGCGCGGGTCGTCGAGGACCTGCGCCGGGACGGCATCGCCCGCACGAGCACCAGCGCCCTGGCGCCGGGTTCGCAGCTGCTGGAGGAGGTGCTCTCGCGCACCGACGACCTCGTCGCCGACCAGTCCGCGGACATCGTCCGCCGCCGCCGCGCGCTCGCGGGCGACCCGCTCGCCGGCGGCGACGCGCACCGCGTCGACCTGCTCGGCGCCTCCCCGCCCGTGGACCCGGAGGACCCCTACGCGCGCTTCCTGCGCCACCCGCAGGTCGCCGGCATCGCCGCCGCGCACTGCCGGCGCGACGTCGTCATCTGGGACGTCAACGGCCGGCTGGGCCTGGCCGCGGCGGCCTCGCACCCCGCCCCGTGGCAGCGCTCGGAGTGCTCCGGCGCGCTGGAGGTGCACCTGCACCTGACCGCGGTCGACGGCGGCACCGGCCCGCTGCACTACGTGCGCGGCTCGCACCGGCGGCGCGGTCCGGTGCCGCGCGCGGTCCGCGCCCTGGAGCGCTCCGCGCACCTGGACGACGCCGCCCTGCGCGCGCTGCTCGGCGAGGACGCCTGCACGAGCGCGCTGGGCCCGGCGGGGACCGTCGTGTTCCTCGACCCGCGCGGTCTGCACCGCACCGACCGCCCCACGACGCGCGACCGGCTCGTGCTGCACGGGCGCTACGCCGCGTGGTCGGCGCGCGCCCAGCCGGTGCTGCGGCCCGCGGAGACGGTCCCGCGCAGCCTGCTGCCCGACTTCGCCCTGGTCTGAGACCGGGCGGGCGGCTCAGCCGCGGCCGGTGAGCTTGGCGACCAGGCGCGCCCAGAAGCCCTTGCGCGGACCCTCCGCGACGGGCGCCGCGACGGGATCCTCGACGCGCTGCGCGACGGGCTCGGGCCGCGGCGCGGGCGCCGCGACGGACTCGGCGGCGGGGGCGGGTGCGGGAGCCGGCACGGGAGCCGGCTGGGCGACGGGCTCGGCGGCGGGCGCCGCGACGGGCTCCTGCACGCGCGCCGGGGCGCTCAGCGTCCCCTTCAGCTCCGCCTCGGGGGTGTAGCCGCCCTCACCGAGGATGGAGGCCGCGAACTGCAGCGCGGACGCCTGCACGGGCGCCACGGTCTGCGCGCCGCGCGGCGGGTCGGCCGGAGCCTCGTCGAAGGTGGACATGGATGCCGTCTCCCGGTGGTCCCGGCGGCCGCCCCAGCGGCGGACCGCGCTGCCCGGTCCATCGGCGCCGGCCCGCCCGGTCTTCAGCACCCGGGCGCCGCACCACCCGGACGGGCGCCCTGGCAGGGTGCGCGGGTGGACACCAGCGCGCTGACCCGTTCCTTCACCCTCGCCCTGCCGGACTGGATCGAGCACGAGCTGGCCGACGTGCCGCAGGTGCTGCCCGACCACCAGGAGCGGATGGCCCTGGTGCACCGCCTGGCCGCCCGCACCTTCCGCGAGGGCGGCGGCGGACCCTTCGCCGCCCTCGTCGCCGACTCCACCACCGGCGAGGTGCTCTCCGTCGGCGTCAACGTCGTGCTGGCCAGCGGCATCTCCGCCGGTCACGCGGAGGTCACCGCCCTCTCCCTGGCCCAGGCGCGCACCGGCTCCTGGGACCTGGGCGCCGGCGGGGCCCGGCGCGAGCTCGTCGTCAACTGGCGCCCGTGCGCGCAGTGCTACGGCGCGACGCTGTGGTCGGGGGTGCGCACCCTCGTCGTCGCCGGCTCCGGCCCGGAGCTGGAGGAGATCACCGGCTTCGACGAGGGCCCGGTGCGCGAGGACTGGGCCGAGCAGTTCGAGGCCCGCGGCATCGCCGTGGTCACCGACGTGCTGCGCGAGCAGGCGCTGGAGGTCTACCGCGACTACGCCGCCCACGTGGCCGCCACCGGCGCCGTCGTCTACAACGCCCGCGGCGACGCCCCCACCTCCTGACCCCCTCCTGTGGACGAGCGGTGATCTTCCACGGTGTCACGTGGAAGACCACCGCGCTGTCCGCAGGGGCGCTCAGGGGCGGGGCCGCGCGGCCGATGGACGGGGGTGCTCGTCCCCGACCTGGCCGACCTGCGGCCCGGCGACTTCGTGAAGCTGCGGGGCACCGGCAGCAGCGCGCACTCCGGCGGCCGGGCCGTCGTCGTGGCCGTGCACCGCAGCGCCGGCCCGCCGTGGCGCGTGGTCGCCCTCGACGTCCGCTACTCCGCGCGCGGGCACGCCCTGCGCGTCGACGTCGACGGCGCCGGCGAGCTCGTGCGCTGGGACGCCCCCTGGCCCCCCGCGCAGCCCGCCCCCGCCGAGCGCCCGCCGGTGAGCGCGGGCGTCGCGCACGTCGCCCCGCCGGTCACCCGCCGGCAGAAGGTCCTCGCGGCGGCCGCCCTGGTGCTCGTGCCGCTGGCGCTGACCGGGCTGTGGACCGCCACCCGCCCGGAGGTCGAGCCCAACCCCCTGCTCGTGCAGCGCCACCTGGTCGAGGGCGTGCGCGGCACCGGCACCGCCTCCCCCGGGCTGCCGGGCCTGCCCGCACCGTCGGCGACGACCCGCGCCCCCGCGACCGCCGAGGTCGTCGCCTACGCCGCGGGCCCGGTCCCCGTGGTCGCCGACGCCGCCACCGGCCGGCGCGAGGTGGCGCTGGCCGGTGTCGAGGTGGCGGCCGGCTGCCGCGACGCGTACGTCTCGGCGCTGCTGGAGCTGCTGCCGGTCGGCCAGCGCGTCCGGGTCGACGCCCCGCAGGCCGGCGGCCCGGGCTGGTTCACCACCGACGACGGCATCGACGTCAACGCCGAGCTCGTGCGCACCGGCGTGGCGGTGCCCACCGGGGCGGGCGGGGGGCTCGCGGCGGGCGACGCCGCGCACCGGGCCGAGCTGCTGGAGGTCGCCGCGGACGCCCCGCGCGAGTGCGCCTGAGCCCGCCCCACCCCCGTCGGGCCCGTCCCCCGGGCCGTCCCCCGGACGGAGCACCGGCGCGACCCGCCGGCCGGTCGCGGGGGAGGATGGCCGGATGGAGCACGTCCCCGTCCGCCGCGCAGCCGGCGGCGACCTGACCCTGGTCCGCGGCGGCGAGGACCTCGACGAGGTGCTGCTGCGCGCGCTGCGCGCGGTGCAGCAGTCCGTGTGCGTGGCGGACCTGTCGCTGCCGGACGCCCCGGTGGTGTGGGTGAACGACGCCTTCACCCTCACCACGGGCTACCTGCCCTCCGAGGTCGTGGGCCGCAACTGCCGCTTCCTGCAGGAGGGGGTGGAGGAGTTCGGGCTGGACGCCAGCGGCCCCGCCGCGGCGGTCCGGCGGCTGCTGGCCGAGCGGCGCGCGGGGACGGTCGTGATCCCCAACCGCCGCCGCGACGGCAGCCCCTTCCTCAACGAGCTGTCGCTGTCACCGCTGACCGGCCCCTCGGGCGAGGTCCGCCACTACGTCGCCGTCCAGCGCGACGTCACCAGCCGGGTGGAGGCGCAGACCGCCCGCGACGTCGCCCACGCGGAGGCCGCGACGCTCAGCGACCAGCTCCAGCGCCAGCTGGTCCCCCACCGGCTGCCCGTGGTGCCGGGGCTGCAGGTCGCCGTCCGCTACCAGCCGGCCACCCGCGCCGACGGCAGCCGCGGCGAGGTCAGCGGCGACTTCTACGACCTGCGGACGCTGCCGGGCGGCGCGGCGGTCGCCGTCATCGGCGACGTCTCCGGCCGCGGCCCGCGGGCCGCGGCGACGACGGCCGCGCTGCGGTGGGCGATCCGCGGGGTGGCGGGGGCCACGAGCAGCCCCGCGGCGCTGCTGCGGCTGGTGGCCGACGCCGTGCACGACGCCCTGGACGACCGCTTCGCCACGGTCGCCGCCGTGGAGCTGACCCCGGGCGGGGACACGGCGACGCTGGCGCTGGCGGGGCACCCGCAGCTGGTGCTGCTGCCGCCCGGCGGCCCGGCGCGGCTGGTGGGCTCGCCGGGGATGCTGCTGGGCCCGTTCGCGGACGTGGTCGTGCAGGACGTGCAGGTGCCGTTCCCGCCCGGCAGCGCGCTGGTGCTCTACACCGACGGGGTCACCGAGGCCGTCGGGCGGGGGCGCCGGCTGCTGGGCGAGGAGGGGCTGCTGGCGGCGCTGGAGCCGCTGGCCACCCGCGAGGCCGACGCGGTCGCCGACGCGGTGCTGACCGCCGTCGCCCGCCACGTCGGCGACGGGCCGACCGACGACCTGACGCTCATGGTGCTGCACCGCACCGCCTGACCCGTCCCGCCCGCACCGTCCCGCCCGACCCGTCCGTCCGACCCGCGCGGCCCGCCGGTGTGGTCCACACTCGGAGGCGGCGACGCCGCTCCGGCGCCGGCACTCGCACGGTGAGGACGGCGAGGGGGTCCCCGAGGTGGATGGCGACGAGGGGCAGGGCCCGCTGCCGGCGGACGCGCGGCGGCTGGCGGACCTGGCGCTGCTGGCGCTGGACCTCAGCGCGGCGACGACGGTGCACGAGGTGCACGAGGCGCTGGTCGCCCGCGGCCTGCCCCTGCTGGGCGCGGACGGCTGCGGGGTGGTCACCCGCGCCGACGACGGCGGCTGGCGGCTGGCGCTGTCGACGAGCTTCGGGCCGGACCTGCGCGCCCGCTACGAGCACGAACCGCACGACAGCCCGCTGCCGGCGTGCCGGGCCGCGCGCGAGGGGGTGCGGGTCCTGGTGCCGGACCGCGCGGCCGCGGAGCGGGTGCACCCGCGCATGGCGGAGGTCGTGGACCTGACCGGCCGCGAGCGGTGGGCGCTGCTGCCGCTGCTCGCGGGCTCGCAGGTCGTCGGCAGCCTCGCGGTGTGCTGGGAGCGGCCCGGGGAGTTCACCGAGCAGGAGGTGGCGCTGCTGGAGGCGTTCGCGGCGCACTGCGCACCCACCCTGGACCGGGTGCTGGAGGCGCGCGCCGCCCGCCGCGCGGCGGCGGCGGTGGCGCGGGTGGCGCGGGAGCTGCAGCGCAGCGTGCTGGGGCACCTGCCCTCGCCGGAGGGGGTGCGCCTGGCGGTGCGCTGCACCCCGGCGGCCGAGGGGGCGGGCATCGGCGGGGACTGGTACGACGCCTTCACCGACCGCGCGGGCGACCTCGTCGTGGCGGTCGGCGACGTCACCGGCCACGACGAGGTCGCGGCCGCGTCGATGAACCAGGTGCGCACGCTGCTGCGGGGCGTCAGCTGGGACAGCGGGGACGGCCCGGCCCGGCTGCTGGACCGCCTCGACGCCGTGGTCTGCGCGCTGGAGCCGGGCACGCTGGCGACCGCGGTGCTGGTGCTGGTGGGCACGGGCGCGGCGGGAGGTGCGGGCGGGGACCCGGGCGGGGGCTCGGGAGGGGGCTCGGGAGGGCTGCGGGTGCGCTGGGCGAGCGCCGGGCACGTCGCACCGCTGCTGCGCCACCCCGACGGCCGCGTCGAGCTGCTGCCGGACGGGGACCTGCTGCTCGGCGTGGACCCCGCGGCGGTGCGCGGCGAGCACGTGCTGGACCTGCCGGCGGGCGCCGCGCTGCTGCTCTACACCGACGGGGTCGTGGAGGACCGCGCGAGCGGCACCGGCGGCGGCACCGAGCGCCTGGCCGGCGTGCTGGCCACCGGGGACCCGAGCGAGCCGGACGCGCTGTGCGGGGAGCTGCTGTCGGTCGGGGCGGGCGGCGGCGAGGACGACCGCACGGCGCTGCTGCTCGTCGCGGCCGCGGGCGCCGGGCAGGTCCCCGCGGGAGGTGCGGCCCCCGCGGCGGGGGAGGCGGCGCCCGCGGCCGACGAGGGCCCCTCGACCACGCGCGTGATCGTGCTGCCGCCGGACCCGCGCTCGGCGCGCGAGGCGCGCACCGTCGTGCGGGAGGTGTGCGCGCGCTGCGGCTGGGGCGAGGACGACGCCTCGACGGCGGAGCTGCTGACGAGCGAGCTGGTGACCAACGCCGTCGTCCACGGCCGCAGCGACGCGCGGGTGACGGTGACCAGCTCGGGGGACCGGCTGCTCGTGCAGGTGCACGACGGCAACGACCGCCCGCCGCAGGTGCTCACCGAGCACGACGACGCCCTCAACGGGCGGGGCATGCGCCTGGTGGACGGCGGGGCGAGCGCGTGGGGCGTGCGGCAGGACGCGGACGGTGGGCGCTCGGGGAAGGTGGTCTGGTTCAGCCTCGAGCGCGCGTGAGGCGGTGCCGGCGGGCTGGCGACCTACGATCGACGTCGGTCCCGGCGCTGCCCGGCCCCGTCCAGCCCGCCCGCCCAGCCCGCCCGCCCAGGAGGCCCGCCGTGCCGTCCCGCCCGTCCCCGCGCTCCGCACCGCGGCGGTCCCGGCGCGCCGACGGGCCGGGAGCGGCGGAGCGCGGCCGGCCGGAGGGCGTGGCCACCGTCGGCGCCCGGGGTGCCCTGGCGGAGCTGCCCGTGGTGGCCTGCAAGCTCTACCACGCCGACGGGCGCCAGCGGCAGGTCTCCGACCTCGACGCCGCGCTGTCCACCGCCCGCTCCGACGGCGGTTTCGTCTGGATCGGCCTGCACGGGGCCAGCGCCCGCGACCTGCAGCGCCTCGCGGTCCCCTTCGGCCTGCCCGCCCTGGCGGTCGAGGACGCGATCAACGCCCACCAGCGCCCGAAGTTCGAGCAGTACCCCGACCTGACGTTCGCCGTCCTCAAACCCGTCCGCTACGTCGACCACGACGAGGTCGTCGACATCAGCGAGGTCGCGGTGTTCCTGGGGGCGCACTTCCTCATCACCGTCCGCCACGGCGAGTCCTCCGTCGTCGCCGACGTCCGCGCCGAGCTCGACGTGCCCGAGCTGGACCTCGGCGCGCTGGGGCTGCAGGAGGGGGAGGTGGACCTCGACGTGCCGCTGCCCGGCGGGCCGCCCGCACCGGCCCCGGCGTCGGTGCTGTACCGGCTGCTGGACCACGTCGTCGACGGCTACGGCGACGTCGTCGAGGCCATCGCGGTCGACGTCGAGGACATCGAGGAGCAGGTCTTCAGCGGCGGGGAGGACGAGCACGCCGAGCGCATCTACAAGCTGAAGCGGGAGGTGCTGGAGTTCAAGCGCGCCGTCGTGCCGCTGGTGAACCCGCTGCAGCGGCTCGTCGAGGGTGGTCCCGTGGGCCCGCGGGCCACCGCGGTCGCGGAGGAGAAGCGGCCCTACTACCGCGACGTGCTGGACCACCTGCTGCGCGCCGCGGACGCCATCGACGGCTACGACCGGTTGCTGACCGACGTCCTGCAGGCCCACCTGACGCAGGTCAGCGTCCGGCAGAACCGCGTCACCGCCCAGCAGAACGAGGACATGCGCAGGATCTCGGCGTGGGCCGCGATCGCGCTGGTCCCCACGGCCATCGCCGGCATCTACGGCATGAACTTCGAGCACATGCCGGAACTGGGCACCCGCTACGGCTACTTCGTCGTCCTGGCCGTCATCGTCCTGGTCTGCACGGTCCTCTACGTCGTGTTCCGCGCCAAGAAGTGGCTGTGAGCGGCTGAGGAACGGCGCGCCGGCGCCACCGGTGCGAGGATCGCCGCATGGCCGACGAGCAGCCCGACGTCTACGACCTCGACCGCATCTCGCACGCGGTGCTGGCCATGGACCCCGCCGACGTGCGGCGCCTGGTCGCCCGGGGGGAGGGCGGGCCGTGGCTGGCCGGCCCGGACCACGGCGACGGGCGAGCGCTGGCCGTCCACCCGGCCGTGGGCGGGCACGGGCTGACCGTCGAGCGCGCCGACGCGATCGAGCTGGTCAGCCGCGTGCTGGACCACCGCCTCGCGGAGGGCGCGCTCGACGAGCAGCAGCACGACCAGATGCTCACCGAGGCCGTCGTGGGGCTCAGCCTCCTCTAAGGCGCCTCAGCCGGTCGGCTCGGACACCGGCACCCCGTCGGCGCCGCCCTGCCCGCCGTCCGTGCGCAGCGTCGGGTCCGCGGGCTGGTCGGCCTCGTCGACCTCCCCACCGGCCTCGCCGCCCCCACCGGCCTCGCCGCCCCCGCCGGCCGGGTCGGGCACGACGTCGCCGGAGGGGTCGCCGCCACCGTCCTCCTCGCGGCTGCGCTCGACGGCCTCGCGCCCGGCGAGCCCGACCCGCTCGTCGATCTCGTCGACGACCGCGGGCAGGTCCGCACCGGGCGGCGACGGCACCTCGCGGGGCACGGGGGCGTCCTGGGGTTCGCTGCTCATGTCGCGTCCTCTCCGGTGGGGCGGTGCGCGTCCACGCTAACCGCGCCACCGCCGATCGGCGGCCCGAGCCGTTAGGGTCTGGACGTGGCGAAGGTGTTCGAGGCGATCGACGAGGCGCTGCGGCGCTGGATCGAGGCGCAGCCGGTGTGGTTCACCGCCACCGCCCCGCTGGCCGCCGACGGGCGCGTCAACGTCTCCCCGCGCGGCGGGGACTCCTTCTCCGTCCTGGGCCCGCACCGCGTGGGCTGGGTGGACTTCACCGGCAGCGGTGTGGAGACGATCGCCCACCTGCGCGAGAACGGGCGCATCTGCGTCATGTTCACCTCCTTCGACCAGCGCCCGCGCATCGTGCGCCTGCACGGGCAGGGCCAGGTGCACCTGCCCGGGACCGACGCCTTCCGGGAGGTCGTGGCGCTGCACCCGTCCAACCCCAGCACCCGAGCAGTGATCACCGTCGACGTCGAGCGCGTCAGCGACTCGTGCGGGTGGGGGGTGCCGGTCATGGACGTCGTCACCGACGAGCGCGACCTGATCCGGCGCAACGCCGAGAAGAAGGGCCCGGCGGGCATGGACGCCTACCGGGCGCAGAAGAACGCGAGCAGCATCGACGGCCTGCTCGGCCTGTGACGGGGGGCGCCGCGGTGGAACGGGAACCGTACGCGGGGCTGGCCACGACGTTCGACACGGTCGCGGAGCTGTACGAGCGGGTGCGCCCGCGCTACCCCGCGGCGCTGTTCGACGACCTGGCGCTCTCGGCCGGGCCGGCGCCCGGAGCCCGGGTGCTGGAGATCGGGGCGGGCACCGGGCAGGCCACACGCGGGCTGCTCGAGCGCGGCTGGAGCGTCGTGGCGCTGGAACCGGGGCGGGAACTGGCGGCGGTGGCACGCCGCGTGCTCGCCGGCCGCGGGGACGTCGAGGTGGTGGTCTCGCCCTTCGAGGCGTGGGAGCCGCGGGACCGGGAACCGTTCGACCTGGTCCTCGCGGCGACCTCGTGGCACTGGCTGGACCAGCGGACCGCGTTCTCCCGGGCCGCGGACCTGCTGCGCCCCGGGGGTTCTCTGGCGATCGTCGCCACCGAGCACGTCGCACCGCCGGACGGCGACGACTTCTTCCGGGTCGTCGAACGGGTCTACGACGAGGTCGGCATGGGCGACGGCAAGGGCGGCCCGGTGCCTCCCGAGGAGGTGCCCGCGCCCGACGTGGCGGCGATGGCCGGCAGCGGGCGCTTCGGGCAGCCGATCGTGCACCGCTACGTGACGAGCCGGGAGCACACCGCCGAGGAGTACCTGGCGCTGCTGTCCACCTACTCCGGGCACATCGCCGCGACACCGCAGCAGCGGGCGACGCTGTTCGCGGGGATCCGGGAACTCATCGCGGCCCGCCCCCGCGGAACGGTCCGCAAGCACGAGCTGAACCTGCTGCAGGTCGCCCGCCGCACGCGCTGATCCCGCGCGGCCCGGGACCGCCGCCCGCCGCGCCGCTGTCAGCCGGCCGTCGCCGTCGCGGTCGCCGTCGGGGCGGCGGTCGCGGTGGCGGTCGGAGTCGCCGTCGGAGCGGCGGTGGAAGTCGCCGTCGGAGCGGCGGTGGAAGTCGCCGTCGGAGTCGCCGTCGGCTCGTCGACCGGCGCCTCACCACCACGGCCGTTCGCGTTCAGCCGGGTGGCGGTGAGGGTGCCGTCGCCGCTGCGGGTGCACTGGACGCTGACGTGGTCGCCGGCGCGCAGGGCGGACGCCTGCACGGTGGCGCCGTCGCGGCGCAGCACCGCACCGGCGGCCAGGGCGATGTCCACCTCCTGCCCGCGCAGCGCCTTGTCGCGGCCGCCCTGGACGGTGACGGTCACCCGGCCGGTGGCGGCGTCGACGGCGCTGAGCCTCCCGGCGACGACGACAGTGCGGGCACCGCGGGGGCCGCGGGTGATGGTCGGCGCGCTGCCGGTGGGCACGGCGGTCGCGGTGGCCGTCGCGGTCGCGGTGGCCGTCGCGGTGGCCGTCGCGGTCGCCGTCGCCGTCGCCGTGGGAGCGGCCGTGGGGCGCGCGGCGGGGTGCGTCCCGCCGGAGCGGGCGGCGGCGAGGGAGCCGGCCGCGGTGGGCACGGCGAGGGCCGCCGCCAGGGCGACCGACAGGCTGAGGGTGGTGGTGCGGCGCATCGCGGTGTCCTCCTGGTAGCCGGGCCACCTCACGTGGTGAGGCCCCTGGGCTTTGCGTCCCCGTCTCGCGACGGGTTTGCCGTTGTCCCGGGAAGCATCGGCCGTCCCGGCGGGCGGCTCGACCACCCGCCCACGCGCACCACCCGACCGGCGGTGCGCGCCGGCCGGGTCCTCACCCGCACGGCGCAACCGGCCCCGCGCGGTGCGGGCGAGCGGTCGCGGGAAAAATCCCCCACACGGCGGCAGCGGGTTCAGTAGCGTTCCGGCCGCACGGTCCGGGGGGAACGTGCGCACCGCGCGGCGGGGATCCGCGCGGCACCACCGAGGGGGGAACCATGGACGACGCACGATCCGCGCTGCCCGCGCAGCGGGGCACGAGCAGGCGGGGGATGTTCCGCTGGGGGGCGTCGCTGGGGGGCGGCGCACTGCTGGCCGCTTGCGGCGCAACGGGTCCGCGGACGGACCCGGGATCGACGGGATCGCCGGCGGCACCGGGAGCGGTGCACGAGCGCCCGGAGCAGATCAGCGACCCGGAGCAGGCGCTGGAACTGCTGCGCGAGGGCAACGCCCGCTTCACCGCGCACCCCGAGCACCACACCGGCCACCCCGCCGAGCACCGCCTGCGGATCGCCGGGGGGCAGCACCCGTTCGCGATCGTGCTCTCCTGCGCGGACTCCCGCGTCCCGCCGGAACTGGTCTTCGACCAGGACCTCGGGGACCTGTTCGTCGTGCGCACCGCCGGCCAGGTCCTCGCGCCGCCGGTCCTCGGCAGCATCCAGTACGGCGTGGAGCACCTGCACGTCCCGCTGCTCGTCGTCCTCGGCCACGAGGGGTGCGGTGCGGTGAAGGCCACGCTGGAGGCGCTGGAGAGCGGTTCCGCGGCCTCCGGCACCGCGATCGACTCGCTCGTCGAGGCGATCCGCCCGGCCGCCGAGCAGGCCCTGGCCGACGCCGGTCCCGGTGCGGACGAGGAGCACCGCCTCGCCGAGGCCGTGCGCCTCAACGTGGCCGGGGAGGTCGCCCAGCTGAGCGCCGACCCGCTGCTCGCGGAGGCCGTCGAGGCGGGGCGGCTGCGCGTCGTGGGCGCCACCTACGACCTGCACGACGGCGCGGTCACCTTCTCCTGACCCGGGCGCCGGCGGCCCTGCGTAGGCTCGGCGGCGCGCCGACGGCCGCCGGCGCGCGGAGAAGTGGAGAACTCCCGTGGCTGAGCCCGCGAACACCCCCGCCCTCGCCGAGCTCGCCGTCGTCCGGCGCTCCGGCCTCGTCGAGAGCCGCCACCTCGGGGCGCTGCTCGCCCTGGACGCCGACGGGTCCGTCGCCGCCGCGCTGGGCCCCGTGGACGAGCCGGTGCTGCCGCGCTCGACGGCCAAACCGCTGCAGGCGGTCGCGTGCCTGCTGGCCGGTGCTCCGCTGGAGGGGCCGGCACTGGCGATCGCGGCGGGCAGCCACACCGGCACCGACGCCCACGTCGAGGTCGTCCGCGCCGTGCTGGCCGAGGCCGGGCTGGGCGAGGACGCGCTGCGCTGCCCCGAGGACCGGCCCCAGGACGAGGCCACCCGCGACGCGCTGGTGCGCGCCGGGGAGGGGCCCAGCCGGGTCCGGATGAACTGCTCCGGCAAGCACGCGGCGATGCTGCTGGCCTGCCGGGTCAACGGCTGGTCCACCGAGGACTACCTGGCGCCCGGGCACCCGCTGCAGCAGCGGGTGCGGGCCGTCAGCGCCGAGCTCACCGGGACGCCCGTGACCGCCGACGCCGTCGACGGTTGCGGCGCCCCGCTGTTCGGCACGACCGTGCGCGGCCTCGCGACGGCGTTCCGCGCCCTGCACCGCGCCGGTCCCGGGGAACCCGCGGGCCGGGTCGCCGCCGCGGTGCGCGCGCACCCGGAGTTCGTGGGCGGCCCCGGCCACCCGAACACCGAGCTGGTGCGGCGCGTGCCGGGTGCGCTGGCCAAGGGCGGCGCGGAGGGCGTCCTCGGCGTCGCCGGTCCCGGTGGGCAGGCGGTGGCGCTCAAGGTCGCCGACGGCAACCCCCGCGCCACCACCCTGGTGGCGCTGGAGGTCCTCGCCGGTTTCGGCGTGGACGTCTCGGGCGCGCAGGAGCTGCGCGTGGTGCCGGTGCTCGGCGGCGGCGTGCGCGTCGGCGAGATCGCGCCCGGCACCGCCCTGACGGCGTGGGCGGCCACCCGGTGACTCCCCCGGCGACTGTTCCGGTGACTGTTCCGGTGACTCCCCTGGCGATCGCGCGGTGACCGCGGTCGAGGTCTGCCTCGACGACGTCGAGGGCGCGCTGGTCGCGCAGGAGTGCGGCGCCGCCCGCGTCGAGGTCTGCGCCGCGCTGTCCGAGGGCGGCCTGACCCCCAGCAGCGGGTTCCTGTCCGCGGTGCTGGCCCGGGTGTCCCGGCTGGAGGTCAGCGTCCTGGTGCGCCCGCGGGCCGGGGACTTCACGTGCTCGCCCGCCGAGGTCGACGTCCAGCTCGCCGACATCGCCGCGGTGCGCGCGCTGCCCGCCCCGCCCGGGGTGCGCCTGGGGGTGGTCGTGGGCCCGCTGCGCGCGGACGGCGGCGTGGACACCGCCCTGCTGGCGCGCTTCGTCGACGCCGCCGGGGACCTGCCGGTGACGTTCCACCGGGCCTTCGACACCCTGCCGGACCTGCCCGGCGCGCTGGAGCTGCTCGTCGACGCCGGGGTCACCCGGGTGCTCACCTCCGGCGGCGCCCGCACCGCCGTGCAGGGCGCGGAGGTCCTGGCGGACCTCGTCGCGCGCGCCGGCGGGCGCATCGAGGTCATGGCCGGCGGCGGGGTGCGCCCCGCGAACGCGGCCGCCCTCGTGGCCCGCACCGGCGTGGACGCCGTCCACCTGCGCGCCGCCGCGCCCGTCGCCGCCACCGGCGCCCCGTCGGCGACCGCCGTCAGCTACGACGTCCCCCGCCTGGCGACCGCACCCGACGTCGTGCGCGCCGTCGTCGCGGCGCTGGTGGGACGCTGAGGAGCGCCACCCCTCACGCCGACCGGGCGGGCTGCCCGACGAACGTCAGCCACTGCAGGGCGTAGTCGGCGACCTCGCGCCAGCCGGAGTCCACGACCAGCGAGTGCCCCTTGCCGGGGAACTCCTCGTAGTCGGTGATGCTGGAGGCGGCGCGGTAGCGCGCGGCGATCGCGCGGGTGGTGACCGCCGGGACGGTGCGGTCGCGCCCGGCGCCGATCACCAGCAGCGGCCCCCGGTCGGCGCCGGTGCGCACGGCCGCCGGGGTGCCCGCCAGCAGGTTGGCCACCGCGGCCTCGAACAGCGGCCGACCCGGCGCGGGGATCGTCCACCGCGCGTGGATCTCGTCGGACTCGGCGCGGGGGACGGCGTTGGCGAAGGTGCGCGCGAAGCGATCCGCGGACTGCGAGTTCGTGCCGCGGAGCTGGGCGGGGTTGGCCAGCACCGGCAGCGCGTTCCACAGCTGCACGACCGGCAGGCGCAGCACACCGCGCATCTGGGCCGGGTCGACGGCGACGGCGGCCCGGGCCAGGCCCTCGCCGAGCAGCTTCTGCGCGACGAGGCCGCCGAAGGAGTGCCCGACGACGACCGGCGCGGTGTCCAGGGCGGCGATCACCCGGCGGAAGCGCTCGGTGACCTGCTCGACGCCGACCCCGGCCAGCGCCTCGGGGTGGGCGCGGGTCTCGGCGACGGTGGCCCCGTCCCCGGGCCAGCCGGGGGCGTGGGCGGCGTAGCCGGCGGACTCGAACAGCTCGACCCACGGCTGCCAGCTGTCGGCGTGCAGCCACAGGCCGTGGACGAAGACGACCGGGGTGCGCCCGGAGGCGTTGGCCCGGGCGGCGAAGCCGAGGTCCTGCGCGGTCGGGGTGCTGGTGGTGGGCTGAGCGGTCACGGTCCTTCTCCCTCGGTCCGGTGCGGCGGGACCGGCCCCGCCGACGCCTCCACCCTGGCGCCGCGGGCCTCGACGGATCCCACAGCGCCTGCCACGATGCCCACGCATCCGGCCACGTCCGGCCGGCAGCCCGCCAGCTGGAGGGAGACCCGTGCGCCCGGGCAGACGACCCCCGACGAGTCGCGGCCGCGACAAGCACGTCATCGCGCTGCTGGTGCTGCCGGACACCGTGGCGCTGGAACTGGCCGTGGCGCAGCAGGTGTTCGGCCGGCGCATGCCGTCGCTGGCCGCGGTGACCGGCGACGTGGAGACGCCCTACGAGGTCGTGCTCGTCGGCGAGGCGGAACGGCACGTGCTGCCCACGGGGATCGACCCCGGCCCGCTGGCCCCCCTGGAGACCACGCTGAGCGCGGACACCGTCATGGTCCCCGGGCTGGAGGAACCGCTGGCCGAGCGCTCGGAGCGGCTGTGCGCCGCGGTGCACGGCGCGCGGGAGGCCGGCGCCCGCATGGTCTCCTTCTGCGGCGGCGCGTTCGTGCTCGGCAGGGCCGGGGTGCTCGACGGCAGGACGGCCACCACGCACTGGCTGCTGTCGGAGGAGTTCCGCGCCGCGTTCCCGCGGGCCCGGCTGGCCGCGGAGAACCTGTGGGTCGACGACGGACCGGTGCACACCTCCGGCGGGATCCTGTCGGCCACCGACCTGGCCCTGCACATCCTCGCCCTGGACCTCGGCAGCGCCTACGCCAACGACTTCGGCCGCATCCTCGTCAGCGCCCCGCACCGGCCCGGCGGGCAGTCGCAGTTCGTCAAGGGCTCGCTGCGCGCCGACGAGCGCACCGGGGTCGAACCGCTGCTGACGTGGATCCGGCAGAACATCGCCGAACCCCACACGCTGGCCTCGCTGGCCCGCCACGAGCACGTCAGCGAACGGCACCTGGTGCGCCGCTTCCGCGCCGCCACCGGCATGAGCGTCTTCGACTGGATCACCGCCGAGCGCGTCGACCGGGCCAAGGTGCTGCTGGAGACCACCGACTTCCCGGTCGCGCAGGTCGCCGCCATGGTCGGTCTGGGCAGCAGCGAGAGCCTGCGCCGCAGCTTCAGCCGCCTCGTCGGCACGACGGCCGCCGCCTACCGGGCGGCGTTCCGGGCACAGCCCGCCCCCGCTCCCCGGCGCGCGGCGGCACCCGTCCTGGTGTGAGGCGGGCGTCCACCTGGGTGAGGGCTGGTCAACGGCGCCACCGGGCGCACCGATGACACGGCATGGACCGACCTCCCGAGCGCGCGCACCGCGTGCACGACGCGGGCATCTGGCCCGGGGAGCTGGTCGAGGAGATCGCCGAGGAGCGGCCGCGCCCCGCGTCCCCGCCCGCCTCGCGCAGCGCCGCGCCCGCCGGTAGCCGCTCGTCCGCCCGCGCCGCGCGTCCGGCGCCCGCCGCCGCCCGCTCGCAGGAGGCGCCGTCCCTGGCGCGCTACCTCGGCGCCGCGGTCGTCCTGGCCGTCGTCGTCGCGGCCGTGGCCACGGGGGTGCAGTCCGCGGCCCGGGCCCGCACCTCCCCGTCCACGGCCTGTGCGCAGGTGGCCGCGGAGCGGCCCGGCGACGGCCGCCCGCCCTGCTGACGACCCGCTGACGCCCCCACTGACGACCCGGGCTCCCGGCGAGCGCCTGCACGGGCTGCGGCGGTGCCCGCCCTAGGCTCGTCCCCATGCCGGTCGAGCACACGGGTCCCCCTCCCGCGCAGGGTCAGGTCGGCGGCCGGGTCGCCGTCATCGTGCCCTGCCTGGACGAGGAGGCCGCCGTCGGCAAGGTCGTCGACGACCTGCGCGCGGCGCTGCCCACCGCCGTCGTCCACGTCTACGACAACGGCAGCACCGACCGCACCGCCGAGGTCGCCGCCCGGCACGGGGCGGTGGTGCGCTTCGAGCCGCGCCCGGGCAAGGGCAACGTCATCCGGCGCGCCTTCGCCGACGTCGAGGCCGACATCTACGTCGTCGTGGACGGCGACGACACCTACGACGCCTCGGTGGCCGGCGACCTCGTGCGCCTGCTGGTGGCCGAGGGCCTCGACCACGTCGTCGGGGTGCGCCGGCCCAGCAGCCTCACCGCCTACCGGCGCGGGCACGCGGCGGGCAACCGCGCGCTGAACTCGGTCGTCTCCACGGTGTTCGGGACGCCGGTGACGGACATGCTCAGCGGCTACCGCGTCATGTCGCGGCGGTTCGTGAAGTCGTTCCCGGCGATCTCCCGCGGCTTCGAGGTGGAGACGGAGCTCACCGTGCACGCGGTGAACCTGCGGGTGCCGCAGCGGGAGGTGCCGGTGGGCTTCCGCGACCGCGCGGAGGGTTCGGAGAGCAAGCTGCGCACCTACCGCGACGGTTTCGCGATCCTCGGCTGGATCGCGCGCCTGGCGCGCTTCGAGCGGCCGCTGCTCGTGCACGCCCTCCTCGGCGGCCTCGTGGCGCTGGTGGCGCTGGTGCTCGGCGTGCCGGTGGTCGTGGAGTTCGCGCGCACGGGGCTGGTGCCGAAGTTCCCCACCGCGATCCTCGCCTCTGCGCTGATGATGATCGCGGTGCTCGTCGCGGCGGTCGGGGTCATCCTCGACGCCGTGCACCGGGCCTCCGACGAGGCCTCGCGCCTGTCGTACCTGCAGCACCCGGGCCCGCACGGGCTCGACCTGCGCACCCGCCCCGCGGAGGCGGACGAGCGGGCGCACCCCTGGGCGCAACCCCGGCCGGAACCGTGGACGGAACCCCGGACGGAACCCCGGACGGGCCGGCGGTGAGGGGCGTCCTGCGGTTCGCGGCGAAGGCGCTCGCCGCCCTCGTCGTCCTGCAGCTGGTGCTCCTCGGGCTGCTCGTGGCCGCCCAGGCGGTGCCCAACGAGCCGATCGTGCGGCACCTGGCGCAGGCCGTGGACAGCGGCGACTACGGCGCCCCCTACGCCCCCGACCGCGTCGGCGGCAGCGCGGACCGCTTCACCGAGTGCGTCGTCCTCGGCTACGGCGTCAGCTCCGCCGACGACGAGCGCAGCCTGTGGTTCCGCGCCACCGGCGGACCGCGGCTGTCCTCCTGCGAGGACGGGGTGGGCGAGATCCGCGCGCTCGCCGCCGGTGGGTCCGTGATCCCCCCGGCGACGTACTTCCGCTACTGGAGCGGGTACTCGGTGCTGACCCGGCCGGTGCTGGCGCTGACGGACGTGCCGGGGTTGCGGCTGGTCGTGAGCGCCGTGTTCGCGCTGGCGGTGCTCACCGCCTTCCTGGCGCTGGTGCGCCGCGCGGGGGCCCCGGCCGCGTTCGCGCTGCTGGTGCCGGTGGCCGCGGCGACGAACGCGCTGGCGATGCCCGCGGAGGCGTTCAGCCACGGCATCGCCCTGGCGGCGGTGGCGGCCGGGGTCGCGCTGACCGCGGTGGGCGCCTCGCACGGCTGGCGCGGCGCGGCGCTGGCGGCGGCGGGTTCGGCGGCGCTGTTCTGCTACGTCGACCTGCTCACGGTGCCGCCGATGGCCTGGGCGCTGTGCGCGGCCAGCGCCGGGGCGGTGGCCGCCCGCCGGCGCGCCGGTCTGGCGCCGGTGCTGCGCACGACGCTGGCCACGGGCGCCGCCTGGCCGTTCGCGTTCGCCTTCACCTGGGTCTCGCGGTGGGTGATCGCGGCGCTCGTGCAGGGGCCGGGGATCTTCGCGAAGGTGCAGGAGGTCAGCCGGTTCCGCCTCGACGGCGGGGACGTCTCGCAGGAGTTCGGCGCCGGCCTGGTCGCCAACTGGCGCTGGTGGGCCGAGCACACCGCCACCCTGGTCCCGGTGCTCGCGCTCGCCGCCGCCGTCGTCATGGTCGCCCTGGTGGTGACGGTGCGCCGCCACGGCCCGCGCGGGCTGCTGCGCACCGCGGTCCTGGCCGCGCCCGCGCTGGTGGTGCCCGCCTGGTACTGCGTGCTGAGCAACCACTCGCAGATCCACGCGTTCTTCACCTACCGCAGCCTGGCCGCCGCCGTGGGCGTGCTGGTGCTGGCCGCCGTGGTCCCCGCCTCCCGCACCCGCCTCTCAGGGGCGCAGGTACACGCGGAACCGGTGCAGGAGCGCGGCCAGGGCGGTCCACGCCAGGACCGCGACCGCGGTGGTCTGCCACTGCGCTGACTGCAGGCGGGCGAGCACGTCCGGCCCTGCGCGGTGAAGCACCAGGGCCGTGACGACGTGCGAGCCGAAGTAGACGAGCAGGCTGTTGCGGCCCAGCGCCTCCAGCGGCCACACCGCCCGCCGCAGCAGCGCCGGGGTGCGGCGCGCGTCCAGCAGCAGGTGCCCGGCGAGCAGCACCACCGCGACCCCGGCCGCGACGGCCAGCGCGAACGGCGGCGTCCACAACCGCTTCATCGCCGGCACCTCGTGCCCGGTGAGCAGCCCGGGGACGACCGCCGTCAGCCACGCCAGCAGCGCGAAGGCCGCGGCCGCGGCGAGGACGGGCAGGACGGCGGCGCGGACCCCCCGCCCGCGCGAGCGCGCCGACAGCAGCAGGTGCCCGACGCACGCCCCCGCCGCCGCGCTGACGCACGCGCCGAGGACCGACGGCAACCCCTCCGGGTCGTGCCCGGGTTCCCCGCCGCCGTAGACGTGCGCGGCGCCGAACACCGCCGGGTCGACGACGCCCGAGGGGTTGCACGCCCGCGTCAGCTCCCCGCCCGGGCAGGTCGTCGCGAACACCGCCAGCACGCTCGTCCATACCAGCGCGAGCACGAGCGTGACCGCGAACCACCCGCGCGCCGAGCGGGTCAGCAGGTGCCCGAGGGCGATGACGAGGACCACCCCCGCGTACAGCTGCAGCACCCCCGGGAAGCGCCACGTCGCCACGCTCCACTCGTTCGCGACGAGCGCGTTGTAGACCAGCCCGGCGGCCAGCAGCACGACGATGCGCCGGGCCAGCCCGCCGACCTCGGTGCGCCGGTGCATCGCGAACCCCAGCCCGCAGCCGGTGAGGGTGACGAAGACGGGGAACACCAGGTCGAGGCCGTGCACGCCCTCCCACTCGGCGTGCTCGAACCACAGCGGCGTCACGATCAGGCTGTTGACGGCGACGCTCACCACGAGCATGAGCCCGCGCACGACGTCGAGGCTGGTGATGCGCCCGCCGGTGCGTGCGGGTGCGCTGGGCGCGGTGGTCTGGTCGGCCGGCGTCGTCACCGCTCCACTGTGCCACCGCAGTTAGACGCACCGTGGTCAGTCAGCGGATGGGGGTGTACGCGCCGATCGCGGGCAGGACCGGGGTGACGTCGCGGTGGGAGAACTGCACCGGCCAGTACGAGCGGGTGGTGAAGCGCCTGCCCACCACGGCGGGCAGCGCCGGTCCCGAGCGGTAGGCGACGCGCAGCACCCGGTCGCCCGAACCCGGGAGCAGCGTGAGGGAGACGCTGTTCCCGGCCGCGGGGTCGTCGACGTACACGACCCCGTCGATCTCGATGCGGTTGCCCGCGACCGGCGCCGCGATCGGCTCGCTGAACGTGACGTCGATCCAGTCGCCCACCGCGCCGAACGCGCCGTCCGCCGTCGCGTCGTCGTGGAACAGCGGACCGACCCGCACGGCGGGAGCCACGACGACGGGGGCCGAGGACGCGGCGATCGGCAGCGCCGGGACGTCGGCGGCGGTGAAGCCGGAGCCCGCGGTGAGGCGGGCGGTGCGCAGGTGCATGTCGGCGGTCGGTTGCGCGCTGAGGTAGACCACCCGCACGGTGGTGGCGGAGGTCTGCTCCAGCCGGACGTCCACGCCGCCGGTGAAGGTGCGGTCCACCGTCGCCGGGGCACCGGGTGCGCCCAGGGTGACGACCGCACCGGCGCTCACCGCGACGGGCCGGTCGAAGACGAGCTCGAACCAGTCGCCGGTGCGGCTCTGGGTCGCAGGCGCGGAGAACGTGCGGTCCGCGCCGTCGTCGACGCGGAAGACCGCGGAGACCAGGCGGGGCGGCGTGCGGACCGTCACCGCGACGGTCCGCGAGGTGCTGTTGCCCGCCGCGTCGACCGCCGTCACGGTCACCTCGTAGCTCCCGGCCGCCAGGCCCGCGACGTCGAACCCGTACCCGCCCGAGACCAGCGTCGGGGCCACGTCGACGTCCCCGCCGACCGGGGACCCGCCCCGCGAGAGCGCGTAGGACAGTCCGGTGACGGCGGTGTCGTCGGAGGCGGTGCCGTCGACGCGCACGGTCTCGCCCTCGCCGACAGCGGCGCGGGCCGCGACGGCCGTCAGCGCCGGGGCAGTGGTGTCCGCGACCGGCTGCACCGGGACCACCGGCACGGGCACCGGGACCACCGGCGCGACGGGTGCGGGCTCCTCGGTCGGCGCGGTGCTCCCGGTCTCGCGGGCCACCTGCTCCACGGCGGCCGGGCCGACCGCCTCGCGGGCGCCGAAGACGACGGCCCGGCCGGTGAGGGCGCTCGCGTGCTCGTGCAGGAAGGCGCGGGTGGTGGCGCCGAGGTCGTCGGTGGAGGCGGCCAGCAGCAGCGGCGCACCCGTGCCCGCCAGGGCCGGGCCGGCGGTCAGCGCGTCGGCCAGGTCCCCGCCGTCGGAACCGCCGACACCCGCGGCGAGGCCGACGTCGGTGCCGCGGAAACCGCCCTGCGCCACGGCGAACCGCGCGATGCGCACGGCGGTCTCGAACCGGTCCGCCCCGCCGAGGCGCTCGTCGGCGCCCAGCGCGGCCGCCGTCGCCTCGGGCAGCACGGCGGTCCCGCCGAGCACGACGACCCGGGAACCCGGGTGCGCGGCGAGGTGGGCGAGAGCGGCCGGGGACGCCTCGTCGCGCCCGGTGAGCAGGACGGGCCAGCCGCGGGCGGCGGCCACCGGGGAGACCGCGGCCGCGTCGGCGGCGCCGGCCGCCACGAGGACCGTGCCCGGGTTCGCGGGGAGCGCCTGCACCACCTGCGCGGCGAGGGCGGCGGCCGTCGCGTAGCGGTCCGCACCGGCGACGCGGTCGACGCCGAACCCGGCGGCCGTCAACTGCCGCACGACGGCGGGGCCGACGACCGCCTCCCCACCGGTGACGACGACGCGCCGCGCACCCAGCCGGTGCAGTTCCGCGAGGGTCGCGGCGGGCACCGCGTCGCGGCCGGTGAGCAGCACGGGTGCGTGGTTCACCCCGGCCAGCGGTGCGGCCGCGAGCGCGTCGACGCTCGAGGCGCCGGCCGCGAGGACGACGGTGCCCACCGACCCCGCGGGGAAGAACCGCTGCGCGGCGTGGACGGCGGTCTCGTAGCGGTCGTCGCCGGGGACGCGGACGATCGTCAGGCCCGCCGCGGCCTGCGCGGGTGCGGGCAGGTGCAGCCCGGCGCCCGCGATGCCGACGAGCGCCGCGACCCCGAGCCCGACCGGTCGCCCGCCCCGCCGGCCACCCCGCCGCCTGCCCCGCCCTGCGGCGCTGCCCATGCCGTTCTCCCGTTCCGTGGTCCTCACGGAGGAACGGCAGAGGTGGTTCACCCCTTGACGAACGCGGGCCGCGCGCCACCCGGACGGCTCCGCGCGGTCACCGGAACGCAGCAGCCCGCGGCTGCGGCCGACCCTTGACCCGACCGTGGCGCAGGGACATGCTGACGCGCACGTGGCCCCCGAGCGCACGAGACCGCAGGACCTCGCACGACGACGTGGAGGGACGATGGCGCTGTACCAGTACGTGTGCGACGACGACGGCCCGTTCGAGGCCAGCAGCCCGATCGGCACCGCGGCCCCGCGGCGCTCGTGCCCGGCCTGCTCCGGTGAGGCGCGGCGCGTCTTCACCGCTCCGATGCTCTCCCGCGCCTCGCGCCCGGCGGTGGCGGCCATCGAGCGCGCGGAGCGCTCGGCGCACGAACCGGAGGTCGTGACCTCGCTGCCGCCGGCCGGGCGGCGGCGCCCGGCCGGCGGGCAGCTCTCACCGGCTCAGCGGCGGCTGCCGAGGCCCTGAGGGAGGAGGAGCTCATGGGGAACGTCGGGTTGCTCTACGTGGGTGCCGTCCTGTTCCTCAACGGCATGATGCTGCTGGGCCGGGTGGACGGGCGGGCCGCGGCTCCGCTGAACGTCTTCGTCGGCGTGCTGCAGGTCGTCACCCCCACCTACCTGATCTTCACCGCCGGCGGGGACCCGGACACGATCCTCGGCGCCTCCGGGTTGTACCTGTTCGGCTTCACCTACCTCTACGTGGCCTTCAACCAGCTGCTGGGCCTCGACGGCAGCGGCCTGGGGTGGTTCTCCCTGTTCGTGGCCGCGTGCGCGCTGGTCTACTCCGGGCTGAACTTCGTGCGCTTCGACGACCCCGCGTTCGGGGTGGTCTGGCTGTACTGGGCCTTCCTGTGGGGGTTGTTCTTCGTCCTGCTCGGCCTGCGCCGGGAGGGCCTGACCCGCTACACCGGCGCCGTGGCCGCCGTGCAGGGCATCGTCACCGGCGCCGTCCCCGCGTTCCTGCTGCTCACGGGGAACTGGCAGCCGAACGTCACCGCCCTGGCCATCGTCCTCGCCGTCTTCGGCGCGGTGGTCTTCGGTGCGCTCTACCCCCGGCTCACCGGTTCCCCGCCCGGCCACGACGCCCCGCCGCGGGCGCGGGCGGCCGGCGGGGCCCCGCCGGCCTGACCTGCTCGCTGGACCGATGGACCGATCGACCCGTCAACCGATGGAGGAGAACCGATGCCCGAGGTGGTCTTCCCGCTGGACTCGACGAAGAGGTTCACCGAGCAGGAGAAGCTCGGGCACAACCGCTGGCACCCCGACATCCCCGCGCAGGTGCACGTGCGGCCCGACAGCACCTTCCGGGTGCACTGCCGGGAGTGGTTCGACGGGGCCATCCACAACGACGACTCCGCCGACGACGTCCGCGACGCGCCGCTGTCCACCGTCCACGTCCTCAGCGGGCCCATCGCCGTGGAGGGCGCGCAGCCCGGCGACCTGCTCGTGGTCGACATCGTCGACGTGGGACCGATCCCGCAGGAGGACTCCGGCCCGCTGGCCGGCCAGGGCTGGGGCTACACCGGCATCTTCGCGACGCAGAACGGCGGCGGTTTCCTCACCGAGCAGTTCCCCGACGCCTACAAGGTGATCTGGGACTTCCGCGGCCAGACCGCGACCTCCCGGCACGTGCCCGGCGTCTCCTTCACCGGCATCGTGCACCCCGGGCTCATGGGGACCGCCCCCTCCCACGAGCTGCTGGCGCGCTGGAACGCCCGCGAGGGTGCGCTCATCGCGACCGACCCCGACCGGGTGCCGCCGCTGGCGCTGCCGCCGCTGCCGCAGGACGCCATCCTCGGCGGCCTGACCGGTGACGCCTTCGAGCGCGCGGCGGCCGAGGCCGCCCGCACCGCGCCGCCGCGGGAGAACGGCGGGAACCAGGACATCAAGAACCTCACGAAGGGCAGCCGCGTCTTCTACCCCGTCTTCGTCGACGGGGCGAACCTGTCGGTGGGCGACCTGCACTTCTCCCAGGGCGACGGGGAGATCACCTTCTGCGGCGCCATCGAGATGGGCGGTTTCATCGACCTGCACGTCGACCTCATCAAGGGCGGGATGCAGACCTACGGCGTCTCCGAGAACGCGATCTTCATGCCGGGCAACACCGACCCGCAGTACAGCCAGTGGCTGGCGTTTTCCGGCACCTCGGTGACCCTCGACGGCGAGCAGCGCTACCTGGACTCCCACCTCTCCTACCAGCGGGCCTGCCTGCATGCGATCGACTACCTGACGACGTTCGGCTGGACCCCCGAACAGGCCTACATGATCCTCGGCGCCGCCCCCATCGAGGGCCGGCTGTCCGGGGTGGTGGACATCCCCAACTCCTGCTCGACGGTGTACCTGCCGACGGCCATCTTCGACATCGACGTGCGACCGTCCGCGAACGGGCCGGCGAGGATCGACCCCGGGATGGGGGTGCCGCGCTCGGGGTTCTGAGGGGGCGCCCGGGTGGCTGCGCCGCGTCCGCGGACGCGGC
>NZ_JBJLSF010000053.1:0-31330 GCF_050871885.1 Kineococcus aridisoli
CCGAGCAGACCAACCTGCTGGCCCTGAACGCCACCATCGAAGCCGCCCGCGCCGGGGAGATGGGCAAGGGCTTCGCGGTGGTGGCCGGGGAGGTCAAGGAGCTGGCCCAGCAGACCGCGCGGGCCACCGAGGAGATCGTGGCCAAGGTGGGCTCCACCCAGGCCGATGCGGCGGCGGCGGCGGGGGCGATCAGCGAGATCACCGAGGTGATCGCCCGCATCGACGCCTTGCAGTCCACGATCGCGGCGGCGGTGGAGCAGCAGTCCGCGACCACCTCTGAGATGGTGCGCAACGTCACCGAGGTCTCCACCGGTAGCCAGGAGATCGCGAGCAACATCTCCGGGATCGCCGCTTCGGCCGATCAGACCACGGCGGGGGCCACGCACACCGCGTCCACGGCGGGGGAGGTCTCGCGCACGGCGGCGGAGTTGAAGGAGCTGGTGGGCACCTTCACCCTGCCCCGCACCTGAGACCGCCCCGGAGCCCCTGAGCCTCCGGTCGGTGATCTTCCACGGTGAACCGTGGAAGATCACCGGCGGGGGCTCTCGTGCGTCGGGGCCCTCGTGCGTCAGGGCCGCGGCTCGCGCACGGCGAGCACGGCGCAGTCGTCCTCGGCCCGCGCGACCGTGTCGGCCACGAGCGCGTCGAGCAGCTCGTCCAGCGGGGCGGTGTGCGTGCGCTCCAGCGCCCGCCGCAGCAGCCCGACGCCCTCCCAGACGTCCTGGTCGCGCCGCTCGACGAGGCCGTCGGTGTAGAGCACGAGCGTGCCGCCGGGCGGCCAGGGCGTGACGTGCTCGTGCCGGGGTGCGCTCGCGTCCACCCCCAGCGGCAGGTCCGGGGGCCCGTCGACCACGGTGCTGCACCCGCCGGCGTCCACCAGGACGCCCGGTGGGTGCCCGGCGGTGCTCCAGCGCAGCTGCCGCGGCGCCCCCGGCGGGTCCAGCCGCACGACGGTCAGCGTCGTGAGGGTGTCGGCGCCCAGCTCGGCGAGGACGTGGTCCAGGCGGGCCACCAGCGCGGCGGGGGACTCCTGCGGCCGGTCCACCGACAGCGCCCGCAGCATCGCGCGCACCTGCCCCATCTGCGCCGCCGCCTGCACGTCGTGCCCGGCGACGTCGCCGATGACGAACAGGCTGCCGCCCCCGGGCAGCGCCAGCGCGTCGTACCAGTCGCCGCCCACCTGCTCGTCGGTGGGCGACCACGGCACGTACCGGCCGGCCAGCTCCAGACCCGGCAGCCGCGGCAGCTCCGGCAGCATCGCCGCCTGCAGGGTGTGCGCCACGTCGCGGCGCTCGGCGTACAGCTGGGCGCGGCGGGCCGCCTGGGCGGTCGCGTCCGCGACGGCCGTCAGCAGCTCCGTCTCGCTGTCGGTGAGCCGGTGGTCGGTGCGCCAGGCCACCGAGAACGCCCCGATGCGCCAGCCGTCGGCGATCGTCAGCGGCAGGACGGTGCCCGAGCGCAGCCCGGCGCGCTCCAGCCGCTCCCGCGAGGCGGGGAAGGCCGCCGCCAGCTCGGCGAAGGTGGTGAAGACGAGCGGCCGTCCGGTGCGGGCGACCTGGGTGGCCGGATCCGGGTGGTCCAGGGGCAGCCGGTGCCAGACCTGCTCCACGGCCGGGTCGACCTGCCCGAGGCCCAGGGTGGTCACCCACGGCCCGTCGATCATCGACAGCCCGGCGTAGTCGGCGCCGAGGTGGTCGCGCACCACGGCCAGCGCCGCGCGGGCCACGTCCTCGACGGTGTCGGTGCGCGCCAGCGCGCTGGCCAGGCTCAGCAGGACGCTCATCCGCCCCAGCAGCTGCCCGCGCTCCAGCTGGGCCGCGCGGCGGGCGTCGGCGTCGTGCAGCACGACGACGGTCCGGTCGTCGACGCGGTACGCGCGCTGCTCGAACCAGCCGTGGGGCGCGTGCTCCATCTCCCACGTCACGGGCTCGCCGGTGCGCTCCAGGCGCCGCAGCGAGTGCTCGAACGGCGTGCCGCGCAGCTGCGGCAGCAGCGACCAGAGGTCCCGGTGGCCGTCCGCGGGGGTCTGCAGGCCCAGCGCCCGCGCGCCGGCGCGGTTGACGTAGCGCACGCTCCAGTCGGGCTCGAGCACGAGCATGCCGTCGGCGGAGGAGTCCCAGGCGCGTGCCCACACGCCAGTCGGCACGGGCACGCACCTCCCTGTCGTGGACCGCTGTATCTAGATCACAGCATACGGAGCGTCGATGTCCCGCGTGCTCGCAGTCACGAATCCGGTCCCGCCGCCGGGCCGGGGTCCCGCGTCCCGGAACGTCGGGACCGCTCCGGACGTTCTGCCAGCGGGTGCGCCTGCGGGCGCGCGGTCGCGGGGGAGAGGACGGGATGCACCGGCACTACAACGGGCTGAAGACGGCTGTGCTGTTCGGCGCCATCTGGGCCGTCCTGCTGCTCATCGGCGCGCTGCTGTCCGCCTCCTTCCGCAGCTCCGCGTTCCTGCTGCTGTTCGTCGTCATCGGCCTGGCCACCTCCGCCTACGGCTACTGGAACTCCGCCCGCATCGCCCTGCGCGCCATGCGGGCGCGGCCGGTCTCGGAGGCCGAGCAGCCCGCGATGCACCGCATCGTGCGCGAGCTGTCCACCCGTGCCCACCAGCCGATGCCGCAGCTGTACGTGTCGCCGACGATGGCCCCCAACGCCTTCGCCACGGGCCGCAACCCCGAGAACGCGGCGGTCTGCTGCACCGAGGGGATCCTGCAGCTGCTCGACGAGCGCGAGCTGCGCGGCGTGCTCGGCCACGAGCTGATGCACGTCTACAACCGCGACATCCTCACCTCCTCGGTGGCGGGGGCGCTGGCGGGCGTCATCACCTCGATCGCCCAGTTCGGGGTCTTCTTCGGCGCCGCCGCGGGCGGCGGCCGCGACGAGGAGCGCCCGAACCCGCTGGCGCTGCTGCTGCTGTCGCTCATGGCGCCGCTGGCGGCGACCGTCATCCAGCTGGCCATCTCCCGCACCCGCGAGTACGACGCGGACGAGGACGGCTCGAAGCTGACCAGCGATCCGCTGGCGCTGGCGTCGGCGCTGCGCAAGCTGGAGCTGGGCACGCGGCAGCTGCCGCTGCCGCCCGAGCGCGAGCTCGTCAACGCCAGCCACATGATGATCGCCAACCCGTTCCGCGGGCAGGGCGTGGCGCGGCTGTTCTCCACCCACCCCCCGATGGCGGAGCGCATCGCCCGCCTGGAGGCGCTGGCCGGCTACCGCCGCTGACCCGGCCGCCGCGCCGGACCGCTCAGCGCAGCACGGCCTCCAGCCAGCTGCGCACGAGCGGGAAGGTGGTGCCCGCCGGCTCCTTGGGGTCGGTGTGCGAGACGCCGCCGAGCAGCCGCAGGTCGACGCGGTCACCGGCGGCCTGGGCCGCCTGGGCGAACTCCTGCGACTGCGCGGGCGGGACCGTCTCGTCGGAGGTGCCGTGCACGACGAGCAGCGGCATCCCCAGCGGCACGCGCCGGGTCGGGTCGCCCACGGCGTAGCGCTCGTCGACGGCGCTGGGCGGGCCGCCGAACAGCAGCTGCACGTTGGGGTCCCCGCCGTCCTCGCCGAGCGCGGTGGGGTGCAGCACCCCGGCCATGGCCGCGGCGGCCACCGGCACGACGCGCGGCCCGGCACCGGGCTCGCCCGCTGCCAGGGTGTGCCGGGCGGCGGCCCACACCGCCAGGTGCCCGCCCGCGGAGTGGCCGACGACCGCGGTCCGCTCCACCGGCAGACCGTGCTCGGCGGCGGCCTCGGCGGCCATGTCCACGGCCGTGGCGAGGTCGGTGAAGGTGCCCGGCCAGCCCCCGCCGTCGCCGTTGCCGCGGTAGTCCGCGTTGAGCACCGGCCAGCCGCCCAGGACCAGGTCGGCCACGAGGGCGTTGAGGTCGCGGCGGTCGGTGGCCGCGTCCCAGCCGCCGCCGTGCACCAGCACGACGATCGCCTCGCGCCGCTCGCCCGCCGGCAGCCACAGGTCGCTGACCTGGCGCGGGTGGTCGCCGAAGCGGTACTCGTCGCGCTGGGACTCCTGCAGCCCCGGCGGCACGAACGGCTCCTCGGTGGCCGTCGCGGTGGCCGTCTCGGTGGCGGACGGCGTCGCCTTCGCGGTGGTCGAGGCGTCGCCCGAGGCCTCCCGCCCGCCGGAGGTGCAGGCGGCCAGGCCCGCGGCGGAGGCCAGGGAGGCGCCGAGCAGCAGCCGGCGCGGCAGCGGTCGGTCCACGGGGTGCCGCGCCCGGGTCAGCGGTAGTTGACGAACTGCAGCGCGACGTCGAGGTCGGCGCCCTTGAGCAGCGCGATGACCTCCTGCAGCTCGTCGCGGCTCTTGGAGCTGACGCGCATCTCGTCGCCGGTGACCTGGGTCTTGATCCCCTTGGGACCCTCGTCGCGGATGATCTTGCCGATCTTCTTCGCGACGTCCTGGGCCAGGCCCTCCTTGAGGGTGGCCTCGATCCGGTACTCCTTGCCCGAGGCCGCCGGCTCGGAGGTGTCCAGCGCCTTCAGCGAGACCCCGCGCTTGACGAGCTTGGTCTGCAGCACGTCGAGGACGGCCTTCACCCGGTCCTCGGAGCTGGCGACCATGAGGATGCTCTCCCCGCTCCAGCGCACCGAGGCGTCGGTGCCCTTGAAGTCGTAGCGCTGGGAGATCTCCTTCGCGGCCTGGTTGAGCGCGTTGTCGACCTCCTGGCGGTCCACCTTGCTGACGACGTCGAACGACGACTCGCTGGCCACGCGGGGTTCCTCCTGGTGCTCTGCGACTGCTCGTGCGGGTGCTGGGACGGCCGGTGGCGGGGCTCGGTTGCCGAGCACCCCCTCCGGCTTGCTATCGTCTCACTGTCGCCGGCTCGCCGGTGGCACGGCGGGTTGCCCGAGCGGCCAAAGGGAGCGGATTGTAAATCCGCCGGCATTGCCTACGTTGGTTCGAATCCATCACCCGCCACGTCGCACCACGCGACCCGGGGCCGGCAACGGCTCCGGGTCGCAGCGTGTAGGGTCGTGGTGACACGGCGCGAACGCGCGACGAATGCCCCGATAGCTCAGTGGTAGAGCACTTCCTTGGTAAGGAAGAGGTCTCGAGTTCAATCCTCGATCGGGGCTCGCACACCGGCGGGCACGCCCGCCGGAAGCACGGCGGGGTAGCTCAGTTGGTAGAGCAAGCGGCTCATAATCGCTGTGTCGCCGGTTCAAGTCCGGCCCTCGCTACAGCGCACGGCGAGCACCGAGCGGTCGTCCCCCCCCGGGGCGGCCGCTCGCGCGCGTCCGGGCTCCGGCCGCTCGTCGCGTACCCTGGAGCCCGACCGCGGCGCACGCGCTGCCCGCTGGACCGTCAGAGAAGCTGAGAAGCCGAGGAAGAGGCACCCGCCGTGGCCAAGACCACCGACGTCCGCCCGAAGATCACGATGGCTTGCACCGAGTGCAAGGAGCGGAACTACATCACCAAGAAGAACCGCCGCAACGACCCGGACCGCCTGGACCTGGCGAAGTTCTGCCCGCGCTGCGGCAAGAAGACCACGCACCGCGAGACCCGCTGACCTCAGCAGCGAGCGCACCGGACCGGGAGGCAGCACCCCAGTGGCGACCGTCAGCGTCGACGAGTCCTTCCAGGGGCGCGTGTACCCCGCGTCCGGTGCGAGCGCGGTGACCGCCGACGCGGTCCGGGCCTTCGCCCGGGCCGTGCGCGCGGTCCACCCGGCCCACCACGACGCGGCCGCCGCGCGGGCGCTCGGCCACGCCGACGTCGTCGCGCCGCCCACCTTCGCGGTGACGCTGGCGCAGGCCGCCGAGGCCCGCTTCGTCACCGACCCGGCCGCCGGCATCGACTTCTCCCGCGTCGTGCACGGCGAGCAGCGCTTCACCCACCACGCCCCGATCGTCGCCGGTGACGAGCTGACGGCCGAGGTCCACGTGGACCGGGTGCGCGTGGTGCGCGGCAACGCGATGGTCACCACCCGCACCGAGCTGGCCCGCACCGACGGCACCCCCGTGTGCACGGCCACCTCGACCCTCGTCGTGCGAGCAGCGGAGGACGACGCGTGAGCACCGCCGACCAGGCCCCCGACGCGCTCGAGGACGTCTTCGACGGCACCTTCGAGGCCGCGCACGTCGGGCGCGAGCTGCCCGCCGCCCGCTACGAGCTCTCCCGCGAGGACCTGCGCGCCTACGCCGAGGCCTCCGGCGACCGCAACCCCATCCACCTCGACGAGGCCACCGCCCGCTCGGTGGGGCTGCCGGACGTCATCGCCCACGGGATGCTGACGATGGGGCTGGCGGGCAGCGTCGTCGCCGACTGGGCCGGCGACCCGACCGCCGTGCTGGCCTACGGCACCAAGTTCACCGCGCCCGTCGTCGTGCCGGCCGGCACCGAGGCCGTCCTCGAGGTCACCGGCTCCGTCGTCGGCCGCGACGAGGCCGCCCGCACCGTCGAGGTCGAGCTGGTCGCCGTCAGCGCGGGCACCCGGGTCCTGGGGCGGGCCAGGGCCGTCGTCCGGCTGCGGTGAGCGCGGCCCCCACCGCCGCGCTGCGCGCACGGACCGCCGTCTACGCGGCGTTCGTCCTCAACGGCTTCTGCTTCTCCTCCTGGGTCGCCCGGATCCCCTCGGTCCGCGAGACCCTCGAGCTGACCCCCGGCCGCCTCAGCCTGCTGCTGCTGGCGCTGTCGATCGGCTCCGTGGTCGCGATGCCGCTCTCCGGCGCCGTCGTGGTGCGGCTGGGCCGCGCCCGCACCGTGCTCGCCGGGGCCACCGCCGTCGCCGTCGGCATGGCGACCACCGCCGTCGCCGTCGACGGCCTGGGCAGCGTGCCGCTGGCCGCCGCCGGCCTGCTCGTGCAGGGCGCGGGCGTGGCCGCCTGGGACGTGGCCATGAACGTCGAGGGCACGGTCGTCGAACGCCGCCTCGACCGCTCGATCATGTCCCGCTTCCACGCCGGGTACAGCTTCGGCACCGTGCTGGCCGCGGGGCTGGGCGCCGGGCTGCTGGCCCTGTCCGTGCCCACCTGGCTGCACCTGTCGGTCACCGCCGTCCTCGCGCTCGCCGGCGCCGCCGTGGTCGTGCGCTCCTTCCTGGACGACCCGGCGCCCGAGCCCGGCTCGGCGCCCGCGGGGGCCATCACGCTGCGCCGGGCGTGGACCGAGCCGCGCACCCTGCTCATCGGCGTGATGGTGCTCGGGATGGCCTTCGTCGAGGGCACCGCCAACGACTGGCTCGCCGTCGGCATGGTCGACGGCTACGGCACCGGGCACGCCGTGGGGGTCGCCGGCTTCGCGGTGTTCGTCACGGCCATGACGCTCGGCCGCCTGCTGGGCCCCGTCGTGCTGCAGCGCGTGGGCAGGGTGCCCGCACTGCGGGTCTCCGCCGCGCTCGCCGTCGCCGGCGTGCTGCTGTTCGTCCTCGCGCCCTCGGTGCCGCTGGCCGTGGCCGGCGCGGCCGTCTGGGGGACCGGCGCCGCCTTGGGCTTCCCGCTGGGCATGAGCGCCGCCGCCGACGAGGAGGTCAACGCCGCCGTGCGCGTCAGCGTCGTCTCCTCGGTCGGCTACGCCGCCTTCCTCGCCGGCCCGCCCGTGCTGGGCCTGCTCGCCGACCGGATCGGGGTGCTCGACGCGCTGACGGCGGCCGCGGTGATGTCCGCCCTCGCCCTGGTCGTCTCCGGTGCGGCCGCCCCGCACCACGCCGGGACGGCCCTCGGCGCGGAGCGCGAGCGCGGCCGGGGCACAGTGTCCTCGTGAGCGTCCGCACCGACACCTCGATCGCCCCCCGCACCACCCTGCGCGTGGGCGGCCCCGCCCGGACCCTGGTCGAGGCCACCACCGAGGCCGAGCTCGTGGAGGCCGTGCGCACCGCCGACGAGGCGGGCGACCCGCTGCTGCTGCTGGCCGGCGGCTCCAACCTGCTCGTGGCCGACGCCGGCTTCGAGGGGACGGTCGTGCACGTGGCGACCACCGGCATCGGCGTCGACTCCGAGGACGCCTGCGGCGGGGGAGTCGTCACCGTCGCCGCGGGGCACCCCTTCGACGACTTCGTCGCCACGGCCGTGCGCCGCGGCTGGACGGGCGTCGAGGCGCTGTCCGGCATCCCGGGGAGCGTCGGCGCCACGCCGGTGCAGAACGTGGGCGCCTACGGCCAGGACGTCTCGCAGACGATCGAGACCGTCCGCACCTGGGACCGCCTCGAGCGCCGGCAGCGGACGTTCGCGGCCGCCGACCTGCGCTTCGGCTACCGCACCTCGCTGCTGAAGACCTCGCGGGTGGCGCTGGCGGGCGCCCACCCGGAGAGCCGCTACGTCGTCCTGGAGGTGACGTTCCAGTTCCGGCTGTCGGACCGCTCCACCGCCGTCGCCTACCCCGAGCTGGCCCGCCGGCTCGGGGTGCGGGTGGGCGAGCGGGCGCCGGCCGCCGACGTGCGCGCCGCCGTGCTGGAGCTGCGCGCGGGCAAGGGCATGGTCTGGGACCCGCGCGACCTGTCCGACCACGACACCTGGAGCGCCGGCTCGTTCTTCACCAACCCGGTCCTGAGCGCGGCCGAGGTGGACCGGCTGCCCGCGGACGCCCCGCGCTTCCCCGCGGGCGAGGGCCGGGTGAAGACCTCCGCCGCCTGGCTCATCGAGCGCGCCGGCTTCGGGCGGGGCTTCGGCGCCCCCGGCCCGGCGGCGCTGTCGACCAAGCACGTGCTCGCGCTGACCAACCGCGGCGGCGCCACGGCCGAGGACCTGCTGCGGCTGGCCCGCACCGTCGCCGACGGCGTCGAGCAGCGCTTCGGCATCCGCCTGGTCAACGAACCCGTCCTCGTCGGCGCCCGCCTGTGAGCCCGGCCGCCGGGGTCAGCGGGTGCGCGAGCGGGCCACGCTGACGAGGGCGGCCCGCACGACGTCGAGCGCCTGCTCCGCGGACAGCCCCGAGCTGAGCGCGCGCTCGACGAAGCCCTCGGCGGCCCAGCGCACGTCCTCCTCCACCGTGGTGCTCGCCGCGACCACGGTGCCGGTGCGCCGCCGCGAGGTGACGGTCCCGGCGGCCTCCAGCTCCCGGTAGGCGCGCTGCGCGGTGCCCACGGCGATCCCCAGGTCGGCGGCCAGCGCCCGGGCCGCGGGCAGCCGGTCCCCCTCGCGCAGCGCGCCGGTCGTGACGAGCGCGGTGACCTGGTGGCGCAGCTGCTCGTAGACGGGCACGGCCGAGGTGGTGTCCACGGTGACGTGCAGCCCGCTCACGCGGCGACCGCCCGCGGTGCGCTGCGCAGTCCCCGGGCCGGCAGCAGCAGCACGACGGCTCCGGCGAGCACCAGGAGCAGGCCCGCGGTGACGACGGGGCCCGCCAGCGCGGCGAGCGGCCCGTCGGTGATCTCGCCGGTGAGCACGTCGGCCGTGCTGCGCCAGGTGGTCGCGAAGTGCGACCAGCGCACCAGCAGCACCCCGGCGGTGCCGAGCAGCGCCGAGGTGCTCACCCGCAGCACCCGGTGCGCGCCGGTGCGGCGCAGTGCGGCGTCGACGGCCGGCGGGGCGCAGGGGACGGCGGGGCGCACGGGCATCCGGTGCAGCACCGCGGCGGTGGCGACCGCGGTCAGCGCCCAGGCCGCCAGCAGCGGCAGGGCCACCGCCCCGCCGGGCACCTGCGAGCCCGCCGCGTAGTTGGCCGTCCGCCACGTCCAGGTCTGCGCGCCCGCGCCGGCCAGCAGGGTCCCGGCCACGCAGGCGGCCAGGACGAGCAGGCCCGTGGCGAGCGCGGTGCCCAGCAGCGCGGGCGGGGCGCTGGCCCGGATGGAGCGGGCCACCAGCCGCGCCGAGCGCACGCGCCCGCCCGGCCGCGGCCAGGTCAGCTCGCCGAGCAGGGCGGTCACGGCGTGGACGCCGGCGCCGGTCAGCGGGGCGAGCAGGACGAGCGTCTCGCTGCGCCGGGCGAGCGCCAGCGCGACGAGCGCGCCGACCGCGCCGAGGCCGGCGAGCAGCGCGGCGGCCGACCAGCGCGTGCCCCGCGCGCGGGCGGCGGCCACGGGCAGCGGCAGGTCGGCCGAGCGCACCCGCCCGCGCACCACCTGGACGGCGAGCGACGCCCCGGCGGCGGCGAGGACGGCGAGCACGACGAGCAGCGGGAGTCCGGCCACCGGACCCTCCTCTCAATGAATCAACCCATTGAGTGAATCACGTCCGACCGGCCCGCGGGAGCGTCCTGGCCCTCCTCGCCGTCCTGCTCCGGCAGCCGCAGCCACTCCTCCACCTGCGCGTGCAGCGCCGCCTTCGTCGCCGCCGGTGCCCGGGAGGCGCTGATCGAGGCCTTCGCCAGCGCCGCCAGCTCCCCGTCGTCGAAGCCGTGGTCCTCGCGCGCGCTGCGGTACTGCGCCGCCAGCCGGGGTCCGAACAGCAGCGGGTCGTCCGCGCCCAGGGCGACCACGGCGCCCGCCTCGACGAGCCGGCGCAGCGGCACCCCGCCCAGCTCGGGGTAGACCCCGAGCGAGACGTTGCTGGTGGGGCACACCTCCAGCGCGATGCCCGCGGCGACGAGGCGCTCCAGCACGGCCGGGTCCTCCGCGCTGCGCACGCCGTGCCCGAGCCGGTTCGGCTGCAGCGCGGTGAGCGTCCGCTCGACGTGGTCGGGGCCGAGCAGCTCGCCCGAGTGCGGCACGCACGCCAGCCCCGCGGCCCGGGCGATGGCGAAGGCGCCGGCGAAGTCGGCGGTCTCGCCGCGGCGCTCGTCGTTGGACAGCCCGAAGCCGACCACGCTCCCCGGCCCGTCCCCGGCGTACCGGGCGGCCAGCCGCGCCAGCGTGCGCGCGTCCAGCGGGTGGCGCACCCGGCTGGCGGCGACCACCACGGCCACCGCGGTGCCGGTCAGCGCGCTCGCCTCCCGCGCCGCGTCCAGCACGATCTCCAGGGCCGGGGTCAGGCCGCCGACGTGCACGGCGTAGCTGGTCGGGTCCACCTGCAGCTCCAGCCAGCGCGAGCCCTCCGCGGCGTCGTCGGCCGCGGCCTCCAGCACGATGCGGCGCATGTCGTCGGCCGTGCGCACGCAGGCGCGGGCGGCGTCGTACAGGCGCTGGAAGCGGAACCAGCCGCGCTCGTCGGGGGAGAGGGTGATCATCGTCTGCGAGCTGAGCGTGGCCGGCAGCCGCACGCCGTGGGAGGCGGCCAGCTCCAGCAGCGTGGCCGTCCGCATCGAGCCGGTGAAGTGCAGGTGCAGGTGCGCCTTGGGCAGGGACTCGACCGACCTCGTCACGCTGCGTGAGTCTGCCAGCACTGGTCGTCGGCGGCAGGTCAGCTGGGCGGCGGCAGCAGCCCGCGCTCCATGGCCACCGTCACCGCGTGCGTGCGGTCGTCCACCCCGAGCTTGGCGAAGGCGCGCAGCAGGTGCGTCTTCACGGTCGCCTCGCCGATGAACAGCTCCCGCCCCACCTCGGCGTTCGTCGCCCCGCGGGCGACGGCGGCCAGCACCTGCACCTCGCGGGGGGTCAGCGCGTCCCCGGCCTGGCCGCGGCGCGCCTGCAGCCGGGCCGCCACCGGCGGCGCCAGGACGGTCTCCCCGCGCGCGGCCGCGCGCACCGCGTCGGCGAGCTGGGCCAGCGGGGTGTCCTTGAGCAGGTAGCCCGTCGCCCCCGCCTCCACGGCCCGCACGATGTCCGCGTCGGTCTCGTAGGTCGTCAGCACCAGCACGTGCACCTCGGGGTGGTCGCGGCGGATGCGGCCCGTGGCGCTCGCACCGTCCAGCACGGGCATCCGCAGGTCCATGAGCACCACGTCCGGCCGCAGCCGCTCCACCGCCGCCACGGCCTGCGCGCCGTCCTCGGCGCTGCCCACGACCTGCAGGTCCCCCGCGGCGGCCAGCAGCCCCTCCAGCCCGCCGCGCACGACCGGGTGGTCGTCGACGACGAGCACCCGCACCGGCGCGCTCACGGCACCGGTTCCGCGCCGGCGCCGCTCGCACCGCCCGCTCCCGGCGCGGTGACCGGCGGGGCGGCGGCCCCCGCGGGCACCGCGACCCGCAGCCGGGTGCCCGCGCCCGGTGCGCCGACGACCTCGACGACGCCGCCGGCCTCCTCCACCCGCCGGCGCATGCCCGCCAGCCCGAAGCCCTCGCCGGCGGCCGCCGCGGTCGCGGCGATGCCCACGCCGTCGTCGTGCACCTCCAGCACCACGCTCGCGTCCTGCGCCGACAGCAGCACCTGCGCCGTGCGGGCGGCCGCGTGCTTGCGGACGTTGCCCAGCGCCTCCTGGGCAGCGCGCAGCAGCACCACCTGCTGCGCGCGCGGCAGCCCGCGCACCTCCCCGTCCACCCGCACCCGCACCCGCACCCCGCTCTCGCGCGAGACCCGCTCGCCCAGCCGGTGCAGCGCCTCGGTGAGGGCCACGTCCTCCAGGCCCACCGGCGACATCGCGGCCACCAGCGTGCGCGCCTCGGCCAGCCCCGAGCGCGCGGTGGCCTCCACCAGCTCCAGCCGCCGGCGGGTGGCCTCGTCCACCGCGCCGGCCGCGGCCGACTGCGCGAGCACGACGATGCTCGTGAAGCTCTGCGCGAGGGTGTCGTGGATGTCCCCGGCCAGCCGGGCGCGCTCGGCCGCCACCCCCGCCTCGTGGTGCGCCGCAGCCAGTTCGGCCCGCGTCGTCTCCAGCTCGGTGATGAGCTCGGCGCGCTCCTCGCTCTGCTCGACGACCTTGGAGATCCAGAAGCCGAGGGCGCAGGTGAACACGACGCTGACGCCCATCGAGACGGCCACGTCCGGCGCGGTGGCCAGCGAGCCGTGCCCCGCGACGAGCCCGACCAGCGCCCCCAGCGCCGTCGCGACCGTCCAGACGGTCCCCTCGCGGCGGGTGTCGGTGAAGAACCACGCCTGCGGGAAGGCGATGAACAGCAGGAAGCTCAGCCCGGGGGCACCGGCGAAGACGGTGGAGAAGCCCACGACCATGACGACGAGGTAGGGGCGGGCGTGCCCGCGGCGCCGGCGGGCGCCGGGCACCCCCCGCAGCAGGTAGGCGACCACGACGCCCGCGAGGGCGCCGCCGGCCAGGGCCGGGTCGGGCGCGGGCACGAGGACCAGCGCGGCGACCGCGAGCGCGACGAACACGGCGAAGGCCGCGTGCCAGCCGGGGACGGTGCGCACCCACCACGAGCCCGGCGAGGGCGCGGCCTTCGCCGGCAGGCCGCTGCGCACGCCCCGCCCCGTCCGCCGTCCCGCCCGCCGCGCCCGCTCAGTCGACCTCGGCCAGCAGCCGCTGGACCCGCTCGACCCCGGTCACCAGGTCCTCGTCGGCCAGCGCGTACGACAGCCGCAGGTACCCGCTGGGCCCGAAGGCCTCGCCGGGCACGAGCGCGACCTCGGCCTGCGCGAGGACGATCTCGGCGAGCTTGGCCGAGGAGGTGATCTCCTGCCCGCGCAGCGAGCGGCCGATGAGGGCGGTGACGTCGGGGTAGGCGTAGAAGGCGCCCTGCGGCAGCGGGCAGCGCACGCCCTCGATCGCGTCGAGCATCGAGACCATCGTGCGCCGGCGCCGGTCGAAGGCCTCGCGCATGCGGGCGACGGCCTCCAGGTCCCCGGTGAGCGCCTGCACGGCCGCCCGCTGGGAGACGTTGGCGACGTTGGAGCTCAGGTGCGACTGCAGGTTGGCCACGCCCTTGACGACGTCGGCCGGCCCGACGAGCCAGCCCACCCGCCAGCCGGTCATCGCGTAGGTCTTGGCCACGCCGTTGAGCACCACGCACGTGTCGGCCAGCTCGGGCACCTCCACCGGCATCGAGGCCGCCCGCACGCCGTCGTAGACCAGGTGCTCGTAGATCTCGTCGGTGACGACCCAGACGCCGTGCTCGAGGGCCCAGCGCCCGATCGCGCGGACCTCCTCGGGCGAGTACACCGCACCGGTCGGGTTGGAGGGGGAGTTGAACAGCAGCGCCTTGGTGCGCGGGGTGCGCGCGGCCTCCAGCTGCTCCACGTCCACCTTGTAGCCCCGCTCGGGGCCCGCGAAGACCTCCACGGGCACGCCGCCGGCCAGCCGGGCGGCCTCGGGGTAGGTCGTCCAGTAGGGAGCGGGCAGCAGCAGCTCGTCGCCCGGGTCGAGCAGGGCGGCGAAGGTCTCGTAGACGGCCTGCTTGCCGCCGTTGGTGACGAGCACCTGCGAGGGGGAGACCTCGTAGCCGGAGTCGCGCAGCGTCTTGGCCGCGATCGCCTCCCGCAGCGCGGGCAGGCCGCCGGCGGGGGTGTAGCGGTGGTTGGCCGGGTCGGCGCAGGCGGCGACGGCGGCGTCGACGATGGCCTGCGGGGTGGGGAAGTCCGGCTCCCCGGCGCCGAAGCCGATGACGGGGCGCCCGGCGGCCTTGAGCGCCTTCGCCCTGGCGTCCACCGCGAGCGTCGCGGACTCGGCGATGCCGGCCACGCGGGCCGAGACGCGGGAGCGGACGGAGGGCTGGACGGTGCTCTGCGCGGTCACGGCGACCATCCTCCCACCCGCTGGTTCGACTGGGGGTGCTCGCGTCACCTATGGTGGTCCCGGCGGTCTCGCACCGCCGTGGTGACGCGCGCCCCGCGGGGCGGGCGGATCCGCTCAGGGCAGTGGCGCAATTGGTAGCGCACCGGTCTCCAAAACCGGCGGTTGTGGGTTCGAGTCCCTCCTGCCCTGCGAGCACCACCGTGCCCACCCGGGCGCGTCTGCGGGACGAAGCACACCGGCGCAAGACCACACAGGAGCGGGGCAGCCCGAGGTGAGCCAGACGACGAAGGCCGCGGCACAGCCCGCCGAGGCCAAGAAGCGCACCGGCTTCCTGCTGTTCCTGCGCCAGGTCGTGGAGGAGCTGCGCAAGGTCGTCTGGCCCAGCCGCCGGGACCTGCTCAGCTACACGGGCGTCGTGCTCGTCTTCGTCGTGGCGATGATGCTCTTCGTGTCCGCGCTGGACTACGGCATCGGCAAGCTCGTCCTGCTGGTGTTCGGGTCCTGACGCACTGGGCGCGCACCAGCGGGTGCGCGTGAGTCCCGAACCCGTAGGAAGCAGGTCAGCAGCGTGTCGGAGCAGTGGGGTCCCTCTCTCGGCGAGCGGCGCACCGACGGCGGCCCGGAGGGCGAGCAGTCGCCCGTCCAGGGCAGCGACGAGGTGTACGACGCCGCGGCCGAGCCGTCGCCCGTGGCGCTGGGGCAGTACGAGGACGAGGCGACCGAGGCGGACGCCTCGCTGACCGGCTACGACGACGAGGACGTCCGCGCCGACGCGGAGGCCGACGACGAGGCCCGCGCGGAGCAGGCCGTCGACACCCCGGACGTCCCGGTCGGCGACGTGCTGGGCGCGCCCGCGGGCGACCAGGCCGGCGACCTGTCCGAGGAGTCGGCCGCCGACGCCGACCCCGAGCCCGGTGAGGACGGCCTGACCGCCGAGCTCGACGCGGACGTCGACGAGGCCGAGGAGTTCCGCAAGAAGCTGCGGCGCATGCCCGGCGAGTGGTTCGTCATCCACAGCTACGCCGGGTACGAGAACCGCGTGAAGACCAACCTCGAGACCCGCATGACCAGCCTCAACATGGAGGACTACATCTTCCAGGTCGAGGTGCCCATGGAGGAGGTCGTCGAGGTCAAGAACGGCCAGCGCAAGAACGTCCGCCGGGTGCGCATCCCCGGCTACGTGCTCGTGCGCATGGACCTGACCGACGAGTCGTGGGGCGCCGTGCGCCACACCCCCGGCGTCACGGGCTTCGTCGGCAACACCCACCAGCCGGTGCCGCTGTCCACCGACGAGGTCTTCTCCATGCTCGCCCCCGCGCTGCAGCCGAAGGCCAAGGCCGGCGAGAAGCAGGCCCCCGGCCAGGCCGCGGCGGCGCCCGCCAAGGTCGTGGACTTCGAGGTCGGCGAGTCCGTCACCGTCATGGAGGGGCCCTTCGAGACCCTGCCCGCGACGATCTCGGAGATCGCCCCGGACCGCCAGAAGCTCACGGTGCTGGTCTCGATCTTCGGCCGCGAGACCCCGGTCGAGCTCAACTTCAACCAGGTCGCCAAGATCTGACGCACCGACCCAGCGAGCCCCGGCCCACCGGCCGGGGCTCGCTCGCGTCCGGCCCCGCGCGGGCGGGCGCGTAGACTGGACGACGGCCTCAACCCCTCGTCGCCCGATCCGCGGGCACCGATACGGCCACCACGCTCGCTACCGAGAGGACGCACCATGCCCCCCAAGAAGAAGGTCGCCGGGCTCATCAAGCTCCAGATCAAGGCCGGCCAGGCCACGCCCGCGCCGCCGATCGGCCCCGCGCTCGGTCAGCACGGCGTGAACATCATGGAGTTCTGCAAGGCGTACAACGCGCAGACCGAGGCCCAGCGCGGCAACGTCATCCCGGTCGAGATCACGGTCTACGAGGACCGCTCGTTCACCTTCATCACCAAGACCCCGCCGGCCGCGGAGCTCATCAAGAAGGCCGCCGGCGTCGACAAGGGGTCGGGCGAGCCGCACGTCAAGAAGGTCGCCAACCTGACCCAGGCGCAGGTCCGCGAGATCGCCGAGACCAAGCTGCAGGACCTCAACGCCAAGGACGTCGACATGGCGGCCCGCATCATCGCCGGCACCGCCCGCTCGATGGGCATCACCGTCTCCGACTGAGACCCCTCAGCCGGCAGCACCCCGTGGCAGGGCCCCGCGCGGCCCGTCCGACCACGACCCTCACCCCGACCCGAGGAGCAGCAGTGAAGCGCAGCAAGGCCTACCGCGCCGCCGTCGAGAAGATCGACGGCGACGCCCTCTACGCCCCCCTGGACGCCGTCAAGCTCGCCCGCGAGACGTCGACCACCAAGTACGACGCCACCGTCGAGGTCGCCTTCCGCCTGGGCGTCGACCCGCGCAAGGCCGACCAGATGGTGCGCGGCACCGTCAACCTGCCGCACGGCACCGGCAAGACCGCCCGCGTGCTGGTCTTCGCCGTCGGTGACCGCGCCGCCCAGGCCGAGGCCGCCGGCGCCGACATCGTCGGCGGCGACGAGCTCATCGACGAGGTGGCCAAGGGCCGCCTCGACTTCGACGCCGCCGTGGCCACGCCCGACCTCATGGGCAAGGTCGGCCGGCTCGGCAAGGTGCTCGGCCCGCGCGGCCTCATGCCCAACCCGAAGACGGGCACGGTGACCATGGACGTCGCCAAGGCCGTCACGGAGATCAAGGGCGGCAAGATCGAGTTCCGCACCGACAAGCACGCCAACCTGCACTTCGTCATCGGCAAGGTCTCGTTCGACGACACCCAGCTGGTCGAGAACTACGCCGCCGCCCTCGACGAGGTGCTGCGCCTGAAGCCGTCGGCGTCCAAGGGCCGCTACATCAAGAAGGCGACCGTCACGACGACGATGGGCCCGGGCGTCCCGGTCGACCCGACCCTGACGCGCAACCTCACCGGGGAAGCGACCGCGGTCTGACGACCCCGCCGCACGGCGACCTGACGGGCTGCGGCCCCGACGGGGACGAGGGGCGGGTCCTGCGCACCAGCGCGGGGCCCGCCCCTCGTCGCGTCCGCACCACCCCGTGACGGCGTGTAGGCTGGTGCGGTACCGAAGACCGCCGGTCGCCGCCGGTCCTCCTCGCGAGGCAGGTGGCAGAAGGTCCCGTTCCACGGGCGACCTGCGCAGGTGAGCCAGAGCATCGACCGCAGCCCCCGGCTGCGACCCGACGCCCCGCGCGCCTGCGCCGGGGCGTTTCGTGCGTCCGGGGCCGGGCCGGCCCCCCGAGACGAGGAAGGGAGGGCACACATGGCGAAGCCGGAGAAGGTCGCGGCCGTGAAGGAGATCACGGCCCTGTTCCAGGGATCCAACGCCGCGGTGCTCACCGAGTACCGGGGGTTGTCCGTCGCCCAGCTCACGCAGCTGCGCACGACGCTGGGTCCTGACACGACCTACGCGGTCCTGAAGAACACGCTCGCCACCATCGCGGCGAAGGAGGCCGGTGTCACGGCCTTCGAGGGGCAGCTGTCCGGCCCCTCCGCGATCGCCTTCATCGCCGGTGACCCGGTCGAGGCGGCCAAGGGCCTGCGTGACTTCGCCAGGACCAACCCCCAGCTGGTCGTCAAGAGCGGCGTGCTCGACGGCCGCGCGATCAGCGCCGCCGACGTCACCGCCCTGGCCGACCTGGAGTCCCGCGAGGTGCTCCTGGCCAAGGTGGCCGGCGTCCTGAAGGCCTCCCAGGCCAAGGCCGCTGCGCTGTTCCAGGCGCCGCTGTCCAAGACCGTCCGCACCGTGGAAGCGCTGCGGGAGAAGCAGGCCGCGGGCGCGCCCGCGGACGCTGCGCCGGCCGAGGCCCCCGCGGCCGAGACCGTGGACGCCTGAGCGTCCCGCTCGCAACCCCACTCCCGCGGTGACACGCGGGGCCCACACCCACCAGGAAGGACCGCCACCATGGCGAAGCTCAGCACCGACGAGCTGCTCGACGCGTTCAAGGAGCTCACCCTCATCGAGCTCTCCGACTTCGTGAAGAAGTTCGAGGAGACCTTCGACGTCACCGCCGCCGCCCCCGTGGCCGTGGCCGCCGCCGGTGGTGCCGCTGGCGGCGCCGCCGCCCCGGCCGAGGAGGAGAAGGACGAGTTCGACGTCATCCTCGAGGCCGCCGGCGACAAGAAGATCGGCGTCATCAAGGAGGTCCGCGCGCTGACCTCCCTCGGCCTCAAGGAGGCCAAGGACCTCGTCGACGGCGCCCCCAAGCCCGTCCTCGAGAAGGTCAACAAGGAGGCCGCGGAGAAGGCCAAGGCGCAGCTCGAGGGCGCCGGCGCCACCGTCACCCTCAAGTGACCCCCTCCCCGGTCGGCTGACCGGGGGAGCGCTCCCGGGAGGGGCGGTCGGACTCGCGTCCGGCCGCCCCTCCTCGCGTTCGGCGGGCCGCGCCGCGCCGCCCGGGGCGACACGCCGTCCACACCCGGGGGCGTCCTGCCTTGACGCGGGCGCCTCGTCGGGACATCCTCGACCACGGTCGTCCTCACCACCGGGCCGCGCCGCGACAGCGACGTCGAGCCGACTCCGGTCACGAGGTGTCGGCGTGTCGCCACCCGAAGAGGGGGCTGGACAGCCGTGCCCGCGTAGGGTAGCCTGTCGTTTTGCGCTGCCCGGAGTCATATGGCCGGTCGTCGACCGTGGAACGACCGAGTGGGGCAGGTCAGCGCGTGTCACGTTCGCAGGCCCGTGGAAGGACCCCTCTTGGCTGCCTCGCGTCCAGCGTCCGCACCGAACAGCACGAGCACGACCCACGTCGGCAACCAGTCGCCGCGCACCGTCTCCGGACGGTACTCCTTCGGCAAGATCCACGAACCGCTCGAGGTCCCCGACCTCCTGGCGCTGCAGACCGACAGCTTCGACTGGCTGCTCGGCAACAAGCGCTGGCAGGACCGCGTGGAGGCCTCCACCAACGGCGGGCTCGCCGTCCCGACGACCTCCGGCCTGGAGGAGATCTTCGAGGAGATCTCCCCGATCGAGGACTTCTCGGGGTCGATGTCCCTGTCGTTCCGCGACCACCGCTTCGAGCCGCCGAAGTACTCC
The DNA here is from genome assembly GCF_050871885.1 of Kineococcus aridisoli. Classification (NCBI taxonomy): domain Bacteria; kingdom Bacillati; phylum Actinomycetota; class Actinomycetes; order Kineosporiales; family Kineosporiaceae; genus Kineococcus; species Kineococcus aridisoli. The sequence goes on from NZ_JBJLSF010000053.1 coordinate 19,429, forward strand.
CTCGACGAGTGCAAGGAGCGCGACCTCACCTACGCCGCCCCGCTGTTCGTCACGGCGGAGTTCATCAACGGCAACACCGGTGAGATCAAGAGCCAGACGGTCTTCATGGGCGACTTCCCGCTCATGACCGACCGCGGCACCTTCGTGATCAACGGCACCGAGCGCGTCGTCGTCTCGCAGCTGGTCCGCTCGCCGGGCATCTACTTCGAGCGCGTGCCGGACAAGACCTCCGACCGCGACACCTGGACCGCGAAGATCATCCCCTCCCGCGGCGCCTGGCTCGAGTTCGAGATCGACAAGCGCGACATGGTCGGCGTGCGCATCGACCGCAAGCGCAAGCAGTCGGTCACGGTGCTGCTGAAGGCCCTCGGCTGGAGCGAGTCGCAGATCCGCGAGGAGTTCGCCGACTACGAGTCGATGATCGCCACGCTGGAGAAGGACCACACCTCCGGCGTCGAGGACGCGCTGCTGGACATCTACCGCAAGCTGCGCCCGGGCGAGCCGCCGACGCAGGAGGCCGCGCGCAACCTGCTCGACAACCTGTACTTCAACCCCAAGCGCTACGACCTCGCCAAGGTCGGCCGCTACAAGGTGAACAAGAAGCTGGGCATGGAGGAGCCGCTGGACGCCAGCGTGCTCTCCGTCGACGACATCGTGCGCACCATCAAGTTCCTGGTGAAGCTGCACGCCGGCGAGACCGCGATGCCGGGCGTCAGGAACGGCCAGCCGATCGACGTGCGCGTCGAGGTCGACGACATCGACCACTTCGGCAACCGCCGCCTGCGCAGCGTCGGCGAGCTCATCCAGAACCAGGTCCGCACGGGCCTGTCCCGGATGGAGCGCGTCGTGCGCGAGCGCATGACGACCCAGGACGTCGAGGCCATCACGCCGCAGACGCTCATCAACATCCGTCCCGTCGTGGCCTCCATCAAGGAGTTCTTCGGGACGAGCCAGCTGTCGCAGTTCATGGACCAGACCAACCCGCTCGCGGGTCTGACCCACAAGCGCCGCCTGTCGGCGCTGGGCCCGGGCGGTCTGTCCCGCGAGCGCGCCGGCATGGAGGTCCGCGACGTCCACCCCTCGCACTACGGCCGCATGTGCCCGATCGAGACGCCGGAAGGCCCGAACATCGGCCTCATCGGCTCCCTGTCGAGCTACGGGCGCATCAACCCGTTCGGCTTCATCGAGACGCCCTACCGCAAGGTCGTCGAGGGCCGGGTGACCGACGACGTCGACTACCTGACCGCCGACGAGGAGGACGCCTTCGTCATCGCCCAGGCGAACGCCCCGCTGAACGCGGACGGCACCTTCGCCGAGAACCGCGTCCTCGTGCGCGCCAAGGGCGGCGAGACGGAGTTCGTCCCGCGCGACGACGTCGACTACATGGACGTCGCCGCCCGGCAGATGGTCTCCGTCGCCACCGCGATGATCCCGTTCCTCGAGCACGACGACGCCAACCGCGCGCTCATGGGCGCCAACATGCAGCGCCAGGCGGTGCCGCTGGTCAAGACCGAGGCGCCGCTGGTCGGCACCGGCATGGAGTTCCGCGCCGCCGTCGACGCCGGTGACGTCATCGTCGCCACCAAGGCCGGCGTGGCCACCGAGGTCTCCGCGGACCTCATCACCACCTCCAACGACGACGGCACCTCGACGACCTACAAGGTCGCCAAGTTCCGCCGCTCCAACCACGGCACGGCCTACAACCAGACCGTCGTCGTCAACGAGGGCGACCGCGTCGAGGTCGGCACCGTGCTGGCCGACGGCCCGTCGACCGACGGTGGCGAGATGGCGCTGGGGCGCAACCTCATGGTCGCGTTCATGCCGTGGGAGGGCCACAACTACGAGGACGCGATCATCCTGTCGCAGCGCCTCGTGCAGGACGACGTCCTCTCCTCGATCCACATCGAGGAGCACGAGGTCGACGCCCGCGACACCAAGCTCGGGCCCGAGGAGATCACCCGGGACATCCCGAACGTGGCCGAGGAGGTGCTGGCCGACCTCGACGAGCGCGGGATCATCCGCATCGGTGCCGAGGTCCGCGACGGCGACCTGCTCGTCGGCAAGGTCACGCCCAAGGGCGAGACCGAGCTGACCCCGGAGGAGCGCCTGCTGCGCGCGATCTTCGGCGAGAAGGCCCGCGAGGTCCGCGACACCTCCCTGAAGGTGCCCCACGGCGAGACCGGCACCGTCATCGGCGTCAAGGTCTTCGACCGCGACGAGGGCGACGAGCTGCCCCCGGGCGTCAACCAGCTGGTCCGCGTCTACGTGGCGAACAAGCGCAAGATCACCGACGGCGACAAGCTGGCCGGCCGCCACGGCAACAAGGGCGTCATCTCCAAGATCCTGCCCGTCGAGGACATGCCGTTCCTCGAGGACGGCACCCCGGTCGACGTCATCCTCAACCCGCTCGGCGTGCCGAGCCGGATGAACGTGGGCCAGGTCCTGGAGCTGCACCTGGGCTGGATCGCCAGCCAGGGCTGGCAGATCGAGGGCCAGCCGGACTGGGCGGAGCTGATCCCCGAGGAGATCCGCTCGGCGCCGGGCGGCTCGCGCATCGCCACGCCCGTCTTCGACGGTGCCCGCGAGCACGAGATCACCGGTCTGCTCAGCTCGACCACGCCCACCCGCGACGGCGACCGCCTCGTCGGCGGCGACGGCAAGGCGCGGCTGTTCGACGGCCGCTCCGGCGAGCCGTTCCCGGACCCGGTCGCGGTCGGCTACATGTACATCCTGAAGCTGCACCACCTGGTCGACGACAAGATCCACGCGCGCTCGACCGGCCCGTACTCGATGATCACGCAGCAGCCGCTGGGCGGCAAGGCGCAGTTCGGCGGTCAGCGCTTCGGCGAGATGGAGGTCTGGGCCCTGGAGGCCTACGGCGCCGCCTACGCCCTGCAGGAGCTGCTGACGATCAAGTCGGACGACGTGCTGGGCCGCGTGAAGGTCTACGAGGCCATCGTCAAGGGCGAGAACATCCCGGAGCCCGGGATCCCCGAGAGCTTCAAGGTGCTCATCAAGGAGATGCAGTCGCTCTGCCTGAACGTCGAGGTGCTCTCCTCGGACGGCATGGCCATCGAGATGCGCGACAGCGACGAGGACGTCTTCCGGGCGGCCGAGGAGCTGGGCATCGACCTGGCTCGGCGCGAGCCGAGCAGCGTCGAAGAGGTCTGACGGACGGCGGGACGCGGGGGAGTGCCCCCGCGTCCCGCCCCCGGTCGGCCAACGGGTCCCCCTGACGGGGCCCACGGATCACGTCAGACCTCGGAACACACGACAGAAAGAAGATCACGTTGCTCGACGTCAACTTCTTCGACGAGCTGCGCATCGGGCTGGCCACTGCGGACGACATCCGCACGTGGTCGCACGGTGAGGTCAAGAAGCCTGAGACCATCAACTACCGCACCCTGAAGCCGGAGAAGGACGGGCTCTTCTGCGAGAAGATCTTCGGTCCCACCCGGGACTGGGAGTGCTACTGCGGCAAGTACAAGCGCGTCCGCTTCAAGGGCATCATCTGCGAGCGCTGCGGCGTCGAGGTCACCCGCGCCAAGGTGCGTCGTGAGCGGATGGGCCACATCGAGCTGGCCGCCCCCGTCACGCACATCTGGTACTTCAAGGGCGTCCCGAGCCGGCTGGGCTACCTGCTCGACCTCGCGCCGAAGGACCTCGAGAAGGTCATCTACTTCGCCGCGTACATGATCACGTGGGTCGACGAGGAGGGCCGCCAGCGCGACTTCTCCTCGCTCGAGGCCCAGATCGAGGTCGAGAAGCGCGAGGTGGAGAACCGTCGCGACTCCGACGTCGACACCCGCGCCAAGGCCCTCGAGGCCGACCTGGCCGAGCTGGAGGCCGAGGGCGCCAAGTCGGACGTGCGCCGCAAGGTGCGCGAGTCCGCCGAGCGCGAGATGGCGCAGATCCGCCGTCGCGCCGACACCGAGATCGACCGCCTGACGACGATCTGGGACCGCTTCCGCACCCTCAAGGTCCAGGACCTGGAGGGTGACGAGGTGCTCTACCGCGCCATGCGCGAGCGCTTCGGCATGTACTTCGAGGGCGGCATGGGTGCGGCGGCGCTGCAGAAGCGCCTGCAGAGCTTCGACCTGGAGGCCGAGGCCGAGTCGCTGCGCGAGACCATCGCCACCGGCAAGGGCCAGCGCAAGACCCGCGCCCTCAAGCGCCTGAAGGTCGTCTCGGCGTTCCTGACCACGCGCAACTCGCCCGAGGGCATGGTCCTGGACTGCGTGCCGGTCATCCCGCCGGACCTGCGTCCGATGGTGCAGCTGGACGGCGGCCGCTTCGCGACCTCCGACCTCAACGACCTGTACCGCCGCGTCATCAACCGCAACAACCGCCTCAAGCGGCTGCTGGACCTCGGCGCGCCCGAGATCATCGTCAACAACGAGAAGCGCATGCTGCAGGAGGCCGTCGACGCGCTGTTCGACAACGGCCGCCGCGGCCGGCCGGTGACCGGGCCGGGCAACCGCCCGCTGAAGTCGCTGTCCGACATGCTCAAGGGCAAGCAGGGCCGGTTCCGCCAGAACCTGCTCGGCAAGCGCGTCGACTACTCGGGCCGCTCGGTCATCGTCGTCGGCCCGCAGCTGAAGCTGCACCAGTGCGGCCTGCCCAAGCAGATGGCGCTGGAGCTCTTCAAGCCCTTCGTCATGAAGCGGCTCGTGGACCTCAGCCACGCGCAGAACATCAAGTCGGCCAAGCGCATGGTCGAGCGCGCCCGCCCGGTGGTCTGGGACGTCCTGTCCGAGGTCATCACCGAGCACCCGGTGCTGCTCAACCGCGCGCCCACGCTGCACCGCCTCGGCATCCAGGCCTTCGAGCCCCAGCTGGTCGAGGGCAAGGCCATCCAGATCCACCCGCTCGTCTGCACCGCCTTCAACGCGGACTTCGACGGCGACCAGATGGCCGTGCACGTGCCGCTGAGCGCGGAGGCGCAGGCCGAGGCCCGCATCCTCATGCTGTCGTCCAACAACATCCTCAAGCCGGCGGACGGCCGTCCGGTGACCATGCCCACCCAGGACATGATCATCGGCCTGTACCACCTGACGGCGGACCGGGACGACGTGGACGGCGAGGGCCGGCAGTTCTCCTCGCTCGCCGAGGCGATCATGGCCTTCGACGCCAAGCAGATGAACCTCAACGCCAAGGTCCGCATCCGCCTGTCGGGCGTCGTCCCGACGTCGGACATGACCCTGCCCGAGGGCTGGGAGCCGGGTCAGGACCTCGACGTGGAGACCACGCTGGGCCGCGCCCTCTTCAACGAGGCGCTGCCGGTCGACTACGAGTACGTCAACGTCGTCGTGGACAAGAAGAAGCTGTCCGCGATCGTCAACGACCTCGCCGAGCGCTACCCGAAGGTCCAGGTGGCGGCGACGCTGGACGCCCTGAAGGAGGCCGGCTTCCACTGGGCCACCCGCTCGGGCACCACCGTCTCCATCGCCGACGTCGTCGCCCCGCCGAACAAGCAGGCGATCCTCGAGACCTACGAGGCCAAGGCCGAGAAGGTCCAGCAGCAGTACGAGCGCGGTCTGATCACCGACGACGAGCGCCGTCAGGAGCTCATCGAGATCTGGACGCAGGCCACGAACGACGTGGCCCGCGACCTGGAGCAGGCCATGCCCACGCACAACACGATCCACCGCATGGTGAGCTCGGGTGCGCGAGGCAACTGGATGCAGATGCGTCAGCTCGCCGGGATGCGCGGCCTCATGGCCAACCCGAAGGGCGAGATCATCCCGCGTCCGGTCAAGGCCTCCTTCCGCGAGGGCCTGACCGTGGGTGAGTTCTTCATCACCACCCACGGTGCCCGCAAGGGTCTGGCGGACACCGCGCTGCGCACCGCCGACTCCGGCTACCTCACCCGTCGCCTCGTCGACGTCTCCCAGGACGTCATCGTGCGCGAGGAGGACTGCGGCACCTCCCGCGGTCTGGAGATGCCGATCGCGGAGCGCAACGCCGACGGCTCGCTGCGCCGGCACGACGACGTCGAGACCAGCGTCTACGCACGCACGCTGGCCACCGACGTCGTGGTGGACGGCGAGGTGGCCCTGGCCGCCGGCGCCGACCTCGGTGACGTCGTCATCGACCGGCTCGTCGGCCTGGGCGTGGAGAGCGTCAAGGTCCGCTCCGTGCTCACGTGCGAGTCCCGCGTCGGGACCTGCGCGCACTGCTACGGGCGCTCGCTGGCCAGCGGCAAGCTCGTCGACATCGGCGAGGCCGTCGGCATCGTCGCGGCGCAGTCCATCGGCGAGCCCGGCACCCAGCTGACGATGCGCACCTTCCACACCGGTGGTGCCGCCTCGGAGGCCGGTGACATCACGCACGGCCTGCCGCGCGTGGTCGAGCTCTTCGAGGCCCGCACCCCCAAGGGCAACGCCCCCATCTCGGAGGTCGCCGGCCGGGTGCGCATCGAGGAGACCGACAAGGGCCGCAAGATCGTCGTCACCCCGGACGACGGGGCGGAGGAGGTCGAGTACCCGGTCACCCGCCGCCAGCGGCTGCTCGTCGAGGACGGCACGCACGTCGAGGTCGGGCAGAAGCTCGTCCAGGGTGCGGTCGACCCCAAGCAGGTGCTGCGCATCCTCGGCCCGCGCCGGGTGCAGATGCACCTGGTCGACGAGGTGCAGGAGGTCTACCGCTCCCAGGGCGTGTCGATCCACGACAAGCACATCGAGGTCATCGTCCGCCAGATGCTCAAGCGGGTGACGATCATCGAGCAGAACGGCGCCGAGCTGCTGCCGGGCGAGCTCGTCGAGCGTGCGCGCTTCGAGGAGGAGAACCGCCGGGTGATGGCCGAGGGCGGGCAGCCGGCCTCGGGTCGCCCGGAGCTGATGGGCATCACGAAGGCGTCGCTCGCGACGGACTCGTGGCTGTCCGCGGCCTCCTTCCAGGAGACGACGCGCGTGCTGACGAACGCCGCCATGGAGGGCAAGAGCGACCCGCTGCTCGGCCTGAAGGAGAACGTCATCATCGGCAAGCTCATCCCGGCCGGTACGGGGCTGCCCCGCTACCGCAACATCCGGGTCGAGCCGACCGAGGAGGCCAAGGCGCAGATGTACTCGGTGCCGGGCTACGACGACGTCGACTACGCCCAGTTCGGCGTGGGCTCCGGCCAGGCCGTCCCGCTGGAGGAGTTCGACTACGGCAACAGCGACTACCGCTGAGCCGGCACCGCCCTCGCGGGCGGTGCGCACCACCGCAGGCCGCTCCGCCCCCCGCTGCGGCGGGGGAGCGGGGCGGCCTGCGGCCCAGCCCGGGGCGCGGTCGGGGACGACTCGTCCGTTTTGACCAGCCCCGAACGCGGCGGGTAGTCTCGTGTCCGCTTGACACGAGCGCGCCCGCGGCCAGGTGACAGGACGTCACCCCTGCGGGACCTCGACCGAACGACACGCCCGACCTCGTGGGTCGGCGGGGGTCGAGCGCTGGCCCACGACGGGCAGCGCGTCCCGAGGAACAGCCGACACACCAGATCGACACAGACGGAGACAGGGTGCCCACCATCCAGCAGCTGGTCCGCAAGGGCCGGGAGGACAAGGTCGTCAAGACCAAGACGCCCGCCCTCAAGGGCAGCCCGCAGCGCCGCGGCGTCTGCACTCGCGTGTACACGACCACCCCGAAGAAGCCGAACTCGGCCCTGCGCAAGGTCGCTCGCGTGAAGCTGACCAGTGGCATCGAGGTCACCGCCTACATCCCGGGCGTGGGCCACAACCTCCAGGAGCACTCGATGGTCCTGGTCCGCGGCGGCCGCGTGAAGGACCTCCCGGGTGTCCGCTACAAGATCGTCCGCGGTTCGCTCGACACGCAGGGCGTGAAGAACCGCAAGCAGGCGCGCAGCCGCTACGGCGCGAAGAAGGAGAAGAGCTGATGCCGCGCAAGGGCCCCGCCCCCAAGCGTCCCCTCGTGGTGGACCCCGTCTACCAGTCCCCGCTGGTGACGCAGCTCGTCAACAAGATCCTCCTCGACGGCAAGAAGTCCGTCGCCGAGTCGATCGTCTACGGCGCCCTGGAGGGCGCGCGGACCAAGACCGGCGGCGACCCCGTCGTCGTGCTCAAGCGCGCGCTCGACAACGTCAAGCCGGCGATCGAGGTCAAGTCCCGCCGCGTCGGCGGGTCGACCTACCAGGTCCCCATCGAGGTGCGCCCGAGCCGCTCGACGACGCTGGCCCTGCGCTGGCTCGTCGGCTACGCCCGCCAGCGCCGCGAGAAGACGATGACCGAGCGCCTGCTCAACGAGATCCTCGACGCCTCGAACGGCCTCGGTGCCGCGGTGAAGCGCCGCGAGGACACCCACAAGATGGCCGAGTCGAACCGGGCCTTCGCGCACTACCGCTGGTGACCCCAGCGGTACCTCGCCGACTCACCCCCTCGATCCCAGGGAAGAGGCAGTAAACCGTGGCACAGGACGTGCTGACGGACCTGACCAAGGTCCGCAACATCGGCATCATGGCCCACATCGACGCCGGCAAGACCACGACGACCGAGCGGATCCTCTTCTACACGGGGATCAACTACAAGATCGGCGAGGTCCACGACGGCGCGGCCACGATGGACTGGATGGAACAGGAGCAGGAGCGGGGGATCACCATCACCTCCGCCGCCACCACCTGCTTCTGGGACGGCAACCAGATCAACATCATCGACACGCCCGGCCACGTCGACTTCACGGTCGAGGTCGAGCGGTCCCTGCGCGTCCTCGACGGTGCGGTCGCCGTCTTCGACGGCAAGGAGGGCGTCGAGCCCCAGTCCGAGACGGTCTGGCGGCAGGCGGACAAGTACGACGTCCCGCGCATCTGCTTCGTCAACAAGATGGACAAGCTGGGCGCCGACTTCTTCTTCACCGTCAAGACGATCATCGACCGCCTGGGCGCCGAGCCGCTGGTCATGCAGCTGCCGATCGGGGCCGAGAACACCTTCTCCGGTGTCGTCGACCTGGTCCGCATGAAGGCGCTGACCTGGCGCGGCGAGGTCCAGATGGGCGCCGACTACGAGATCGAGGACATCCCGGCCGAGCTCCAGGAGCAGGCCGAGGAGTACCGCCAGAAGCTGGTGGAGCGCGTCGCCGAGACCGACGAGGCCCTCCTGGAGAAGTACCTCGGCGGCGAGGACCTCACCGAGGACGAGATCAAGGGTGCGGTCCGCAAGCTGACGGTCGCCTCCGAGGTCTACCCGATCTTCTGCGGCTCCGCGTTCAAGAACAAGGGCGTGCAGCCCATGCTCGACGCGGTGATCGACTACCTGCCCTCGCCGCTGGACGTCAAGCCGATGGTCGGGCACAAGGTCGGCGACGAGTCGGTGGAGATCCTCCGCCGGCCCGACGCCGAGGAGCCCTTCTCGGGCCTGGCGTTCAAGGTCGCCGCGCACCCGTTCTTCGGCAAGCTGACCTACGTCCGCGTCTACTCCGGCCGCATCGCCGCGGGCTCGCAGGTCGTCAACTCGACCAAGGGCAAGAAGGAGCGCATCGGGAAGCTCTTCCAGATGCACTCCAACAAGGAGAACCCGGTCGACGAGGCGCGTGCGGGCCACATCTACGCGATGATCGGCCTCAAGGAGACGACGACCGGCGACACGCTCTCCGACCCGGCGCAGCAGGTCGTGCTGGAGTCCATGACCTTCCCCGAGCCCGTCATCTCGGTGGCCATCGAGCCGAAGACGAAGGGCGACCAGGAGAAGCTGGGCACCGCGATCCAGCGCCTGGCCGAGGAGGACCCGACCTTCCAGGTCGAGCTGGACCAGGAGACCGGCCAGACGATCATCAAGGGGATGGGCGAGCTCCACCTCGACATCCTCGTCGACCGCATGAAGCGCGAGTTCAAGGTCGAGGCGAACGTCGGCAAGCCGCAGGTGGCCTACCGCGAGACCATCCGCCGCGCGGTGGTCAAGGAGGACTACACCCACAAGAAGCAGACGGGTGGGTCCGGCCAGTACGCCAAGGTCCAGGTCACGATCGAGCCGCTGGACACCTCCGACGGGGAGTTCTACGAGTTCGTCAACGCCGTCACGGGTGGTCGCGTCCCGCGCGAGTACATCCCCTCGGTGGACCAGGGCATCCAGGAGGCCATGCAGGAGGGTGTCGTCGCCGGCTACCCGCTGGTGGGCGTCAAGGCCACCCTCGTGGACGGTGCGGCGCACGACGTCGACTCCTCCGAGATGGCCTTCAAGATCGCCGGCAAGATGGTCCTGCGCGAGTCGGTCCGCAAGGCGCAGCCCGTCCTGCTGGAGCCGGTCATGGCCGTCGAGGTGCGCACGCCCGCCGACTACATGGGCGACGTCATCGGTGACCTGAACTCCCGCCGTGGGCAGATCGAGTCCATGGAGGACGTCAGCGGCGCCAAGCTCGTCAAGGCGAGCGTCCCGCTGTCGGAGATGTTCGGCTACGTCGGCGACCTGCGCTCCAAGACGCAGGGCCGCGCGGTCTACTCGATGCAGTTCTCCAACTACGCCGAGGTTCCCCGGAACGTGGCGGAGGAGATCGTCAAGAAGGTCCGCGGGGAGTAATCGCCCCGGAGGCCGGCGGGGGGTCCACACCCCCCGCCGGCACCACACCGGTCGCCGCACGGTCGGCCGGCCTCTCACCCACCCGCCCGATCCACGGGTCGGGGTAGCAGCGACAGTCCGAGGAGGACCCCCAGTGGCGAAGGCGAAGTTCGAGCGGACTAAGCCGCACGTCAACATCGGCACCATCGGTCACATCGACCACGGGAAGACGACGCTGACGGCGGCGATCACCCGGGTGCTGCACGACAAGTTCCCGGAGCTGAACAAGGCCTCGGCGTTCGACCAGATCGACAAGGCCCCTGAAGAGCGTCAGCGCGGCATCACGATCTCGATCGCGCACGTCGAGTACCAGACCGAGGCGCGCCACTACGCGCACGTCGACTGCCCGGGTCACGCGGACTACATCAAGAACATGATCACGGGTGCGGCGCAGATGGACGGCGCCATCCTCGTGGTCGCCGCGACCGACGGCCCGATGCCGCAGACGAAGGAGCACGTCATCCTGGCCCGCCAGGTCGGCGTCCCCTACATCGTCGTGGCGCTCAACAAGGCCGACATGGTCGAGGACGAGGAGCTCCTCGAGCTCGTCGAGATGGAGGTGCGCGAGCTCCTCTCCTCCTACGAGTTCCCGGGCGACGACGTCCCCGTCGTGCGCGTCTCCGCGCTGAAGGCCCTCGAGGGCGACGCCGAGTGGGGCGACCGCCTCATGGAGCTCATGGACGCGGTCGACACCGCGATCCCCGAGCCCGAGCGCGCGGTCGACCAGCCCTTCCTCATGCCGATCGAGGACGTCTTCACGATCACCGGCCGCGGCACCGTCGTGACCGGCCGCATCGAGCGCGGCGTCCTGAACGTCAACCAGGAAGTCGAGATCGTCGGCATCAAGCCGACCTCGCAGAAGACCACCGTCACCAGCATCGAGATGTTCAACAAGATGCTGGACACCGGCCAGGCCGGCGACAACGCCGCCCTGCTGCTGCGCGGTCTTAAGCGTGACGACGTCGAGCGCGGCCAGGTCGTGGTCAAGCCCGGCAGCATCACGCCGCACACCGAGTTCGAGGGCCAGGCCTACATCCTGTCCAAGGACGAGGGTGGCCGTCACACGCCCTTCTACAACAACTACCGTCCGCAGTTCTACTTCCGGACGACCGACGTCACCGGCGTCGTCTCGCTGCCCGAGGGCACCGAGATGGTCATGCCCGGTGACAACACCGAGATGAAGGTCGACCTCATCCAGCCCATCGCGATGGAAGAGGGCCTGAAGTTCGCGATCCGCGAGGGTGGCCGCACCGTCGGCGCCGGTCGGGTCACGAAGATCATCAAGTGAGCTGAGCCCGCCGCGGGGGAGACCCCGCGGCGGGATGCTCGCCCGGCGCAGGGGCGGGTCCACCCGGACCCGC
>NZ_JBJLSF010000054.1:0-31230 GCF_050871885.1 Kineococcus aridisoli
CGCGCCCGCCCCGCGGGCGCGGCAGGCCGCGTCAGGCCGCGTCAGGCCGCGTCAGGCGGTGCCGGCGCCGATCCCGCCGGCCTCGGCGGCCGCCTGCACGTCCATCCAGCTGACCTCCCAGACGTGCCCGTCGGGGTCGCGGAAGCTCGTGCCGTACATCCAGCCGAAGTCCATGGCCGGGGCGTACTCGGAGCCGCCGTGCGCCAGCGCGCGGGCCGCGAGGTCGTCGCACTCCTCGCGGCTGGTGGCCGACAGGGCGTGCATCACCTCGGTCGTGCCCTCCGGCGCGGGGTCGGAGTGCAGGAACTCCCTCCACTTCGCCGGTGCGTGCAGCAGGGCGATGATGTTCTGCTCCAGGACCACGCACGTCGTCGTGTCGTCGGAGAACCGCGGGTCCAGGCCGAAGCCGAGCCCGGTGAAGAAGTCCTTGGACCTCTGCAGGTCGGCGACCGGGAGGTTGATGAAGACCATGCGCACGTCGGGCTCCTCGGGGGTCCGGCCCGCTGTCCGGGCCTGCTGCTCCTGGTGACCTCAGCGTGCCGCAGGACTCATCGGCCCGTCAGCCCTCCCGGCGCGCCGGCGCGGGGAGGGGCCGACGGACCGGCGAGGTCACAGCCCCGGGAACCACAGGCCGATCTCGCGGGCGGCCGACTCCTCGGAGTCGGAGCCGTGGACGAGGTTCTGCTGCACCTTCAGGCCCCAGTCGCGGCCCAGGTCGCCGCGGATGGTGCCGGGGGCCGCGGTCGTCGGGTCGGTCGTGCCGGCGAGGGCGCGGAAGCCCTCGATGACGCGGTGGCCCTCCGCGACGACGGCCAGCACCGGCCCGGACAGCATGAACTCCACGAGGGGCTCGTAGAACGGCTTGCCCTCGTGCTCGGCGTAGTGGCCGGCCAGGAGCTCGCGGTCGGCGGTGCGCAGCTGCACCGCCACCAGGGTGTAGCCCTTGGCCTCGATGCGCCGCAGCACCTCCCCGGAGAGGTTGCGCCGCACGCCGTCGGGCTTCACCAGGACGAGGGTCCGCTGCACGTTGGTCTCAGTCGCCACGTCGCGCACCCTAGCCGAGGCTGGTGCACCGGCCGTGACCAGCGGGTTCCCGTCCGGCGGCGCCCGGCGGCACACTGGCCGCGTGCACACCGAGCGGCGCTCCCGGCTGCCCGGCGCGCAGCTGTGGTCGCAGCCGGCGGGAGCCGCGCACGAGGGGCTGGTCCTGCCGGACGGCTGCGTCGACCTGCTGTGGCGCACGGGCCCGCACGGCGGGGAGCTCCTCGTCGCCGGCCCGGACACCACCGCGCACGCCGTGAGCACGCCCGCGGGCACGGCCTGGACCGGCCTGCGGCTGCCGCCCGGTGCGGCGCCGGCCCTGCTGGGCGTGCCCGCGAGCGCGCTGCGCGACGCCCGGGTCCCGCTGGCCGAGCTGTGGCCCGCGGCGCGGGTGCGCGTCCTCGGCGAGCGGGTCGCGGCCGCCGCCGACACCGGGCGGGCGCTGGAGGCGGTCCTCGCCGAGCGCGCGGCCGGGCTCGGCGCCGCGGCCGCCGACCCGCTGCCGCGCCGCGCCGCCGCCCTGCTGGGGCGCGGGCACCCCGTCGCCGACGTCGCCGACCGGCTCGGGGTGGGCGTGCGGCGCCTGCACCGGCTCAGCCTGGCGGCGTTCGGCTACGGCCCCAAGGTCCTCGCCCGCGTCCTGCGCCTGCAGGCCGCGCTGCGCGCCGCGCGCACCGGCCTGCCCGCCGCCGAGGTCGCCGCGCTCGCGGGCTACGCCGACCAGCAGCACCTGGCGCGGGAGGTGCGGGCGCTCACCGGGACGACGCTCACCCGCCTGCTGCGGGGCTGAGGGCGGCGAACAGGTCGACGGGGACGCCGTCGGGGTCGTGCACGACCGCGTAGCGCTGCCCCCAGACCGCGTCCCACGGCGGCAGTGGCCGTGCACCCCGGCCGCCAGCAGCTCCTCCCACAGCTCGTCGACGGCCCGCGGCTCGCCGCAGTCGACGGCCAGCGCGACGCGGTGGCCGCCGGTGGGCGCGCTCCAGCCGGGGTCGAAGGAGCGCACGACGTCCTCGGTGTCGAAGGCCAGGCGCAGCCCGCCGGCCAGCACCACCTCGACGTGGGCCTCGCCGTCGGCGGCGGCGGGCACCTGCAGACCGAGGCGGCGGTAGAAGGCCAGCGTGCGGGGCACGTCGGCGACGACGAGACCGACGAGGTCGACGCGGGGCGCCGGGCGCGCGCCGGGGCGGTGGGAGCGCTCATGCCGGTGACCGTAGGCCGCGGCGACGCCGCCGTCGTGGACGTTCCGGACGCCACCGGCCGGGGGGCCGGGGTGCGGCGCCGGGGCGCGCGGGGGACCATCGCCGACGGGCTTCGCGACCCGGAGCTCCGTCCAGCGCGTCAAGAGGAGCCGACATGTCAGCAGCAGGACCCGGGGGCACGGGCGGTGCCCGCAGCGCCGGAGGCGCCGACGAGGAGCAGCAGCACGCCACCACCAAGGTCGTCCTCATCTCCGTCGTCGCCGCCATCGGCGGGTTCCTCTTCGGCTTCGACACCTCCGTGATCAACGGCGCCGTGGACGCCGTCACCGACCAGTTCGCCCTCTCCGCGGCCCTGTCCGGCTTCGCGGTCTCCTGCGCGCTGCTCGGCGCCGCGGTGGGCGCCTGGTTCGCCGGCCGGCTCGCCGACCGCTTCGGCCGCAAGGCCGTCATGGTCATCGGCGGTGTGCTCTTCGCGATCAGCGCCGTGGGTTCCGGCTTCGCCTTCGCGGTGTGGGACCTCATCCTGTGGCGCGTGGTCGGCGGTCTCGGCGTCGGCGTCGCCTCCGTCATCGCGCCCACGTACATCGCCGAGGTGGCGCCCGCCTACATCCGCGGCCGCCTCGGCTCGCTGCAGCAGCTGGCCATCACGGTCGGCATCTTCGCCGCGCTGCTGTCGGACGCGTTCATCGCCAACACCGCCGGCGGTGCCGGTGAGACGACGTGGCTGGGCTGGGAGGCCTGGCGGTGGATGTTCGTCGTCGGCGTGATCCCGTCGCTGGTGTGGGCGTTCCTGGCCCTGCAGATCCCCGAGTCCCCGCGCTACCTCATCGCCAAGGGGCAGAACCACAAGGCCGGCGAGGTGCTGCGCTCGGTCCTGGGCAACCTCAGCGTGGAGGCGGTGCAGCGCAAGATCTCCGACATCCGCGCCTCGATGCGCCGCGAGGACGAGCCGAGCCTGCGCGACCTGCGCGGCCCGCGCTTCGGCCTGCTGCCGATCGTCTGGGTCGGCATCCTGCTCTCGGTCTTCCAGCAGGCCGTCGGCATCAACGTGATCTTCTACTACTCCACGACGCTGTGGCGCGCCGTCGGGTTCGAGGAGTCGCAGGCGCTGACGACCTC
Source organism: Kineococcus aridisoli (assembly GCF_050871885.1). Taxonomy (NCBI): domain Bacteria; kingdom Bacillati; phylum Actinomycetota; class Actinomycetes; order Kineosporiales; family Kineosporiaceae; genus Kineococcus; species Kineococcus aridisoli. Next base: position 3,363 of record NZ_JBJLSF010000054.1, read on the forward strand.
GGTCATCACCTCCGTCACCAACGTCGTCGTCACCTTCATCGCCATCGCCACCGTCGACCGCATCGGCCGCAAGCCGCTGCTGACCGCCGGCTCCATCGGGATGGTCGTCTCGCTGGCCGTCATGGCGATCTCGTTCTCGCAGGCCACCGGCTCCGGCGAGGACATCTCGCTGCCGCAGCCGTGGGGCACGATCGGCGTCATCGCCGCGAACCTGTACGTCATCTCCTTCGGCGCCACCTGGGGCCCGGTCGTCTGGGTCCTGCTGGGCGAGATGTTCCCCAACAAGATCCGCGCCGCGGGCCTGGCCGTCGCCGCGGCCGCGCAGTGGCTGGCGAACTTCGCGGTCTCGACGACGTTCCCGTCGCTGGCCGGCATCGGGCTGCAGTTCGCCTACGGCCTCTACGCCGTCATCGCGCTGCTGTCGCTGGTCTTCGTGCTCAAGGCCGTGCGCGAGACCAAGGGCCGCGAGCTGGAGGAGATGGACGACGACGCACCGGCCCGGGCCTGACGCCGCCACCCCGGCCCGTCGCGGCGACGGCTCCGGCGCGACGGGCCGGGGTGGGGAGGACCCCCGGACGAGGAGGAGGACCAGCACCCCTGCGCGGGGCGTCCGCTCCTCCTAACCTCGAACCATGATCACGAGCCCGCACCGCGACGACGAGCACCGCCCCCGCCGACCCCGGCAGCGGGTCCCGGAGCCCGGGACGCCGACCGCGACGGGCACGGCAGGGACGGCGGCGGCCGTGGCGGTGCGGGACCTGACGGTCCACCGCGGAGGCCGGCGCCGCGGCCGCGACGTCCTGCGGGAGGTCACCGCGCACTTCCCGCCCGGCACGTTCACCGCGGTCGTGGGGCCCTCCGGATCGGGCAAGAGCACGCTGCTGCACTGCGCGGCCGGCCTGGAGCGGCCCACCCGCGGGTCGGTCCGCTGGAGCGGCCGCGAGATCACCGGCCTGGGCGAGCGCCACCTGGCCCGCCTGCGCAGCGAGGAGGCCGGCTTCGTCTTCCAGGGCGGCGACCTGCTGCCCTCCCTCACCGTCGCCCAGAACGTGGAGCTGCCCGAGCGGCTGGCGGGGCGGCGCCCGAGCGCCGCGTCGGTCCGGGAGGCGCTGTCCCGGGTGGGGCTGGCCGACCTGGCGCACCGCCGCCCGGCCGAGCTGTCCGGCGGGCAGCAGCAGCGCGCAGCGGTCGCCCGGGCGCTGTTCACCCGGCCGCGCGTCGTCTTCGCCGACGAGCCGACGTCGGCCCTGGACCGGCACACGGCCGACGAGGTGCTGCGGCTGTTCCGCCGGGCGGTCTCCGAGGAGGGGCGCACCGTCGTCCTGGTGACCCACGACCCGGTGGCCGCGAGCACAGCGGACCGCGTCCTGCTGCTCGAGGGGGGCCGCCTGCGGGCCGAGCTGCACCACCCCAGCGCGGAGCAGGTCCTGGCCTGCACGGCCGGTGCCCGGGCCGCCGCGCAGGTGCACGCGCGAGCACGCCGGTGAGCACGCCGGTGAGCACGCCGGTGAGCACGCCGGTGAGCACGCCGGTGGACGCTGCGGACCGGGCGGCCGGACGCCCCCCGACACCCTGGTCCTCCTGGCCCAGGAGCTCGACGGGGCTCCTCGCGCCGCTCGGCTGCGGCACGGCCGTCGTCGCGGCCTGCGCGGGCCTGCTGGAGTCCGGCATCCGCGCACCGGTCCGCACCCACGGCGACGGCGGCCCCGGTGCGGACGGTGCGGCCCTGGTGGCGCTCGCCGCGTCCCTCGGCGGTTTCGCCGTCCTCATGGCCGTGCTCCTCGTGGCGGGCGCCGTCGGGACGTCGGTGCGCGCGCAGGGGCGCGAGCTGGCGCTGCTGCGCTGCGTGGCCGCCACCCCGCGGCGGATCCACCGCACGGTCCGCGCCCAGGTGCTGCAGTGCCTGCTCCTCGTCGCCGTCCCGGGCCTGCTGCTGGGGCGGGTGCTGGGCGCGGGGGCGCTGTCCCTGCTCACCGCCCACGGCGTCGCGCCGGCCGGCACGCCCTACCGCAGCGGCTGGCTCCCGCTCGTCGTCACCGGCGGCAGCGTGCTCGTGGTGGCCGTCGCAGCGGCGTGGTCGGCCACCCGCCCGCTGGTGCGCAGCTCGCCGGCAGCGCTCCTGGCCGCGGCCGGCACCGGGCGCAGGTGGGCCGGTCCCGGCCGCGTGGGCGCCGGCCTGGTGCTGCTGGCCGGTGGCGCCGCGCTGAGCACGGTGACCGCGACGGTCTTCCGGGGCGACCCGCTGGCCGCCGCCACCGCCGGACCGGCACCGATCGCCTGGGCCGGCGGGCTCGCCCTGCTGGGGCCGGCGGTGACGGCCGTGCTGACAGCGCCCGTGCGGCTGCTCGGACGGGGCCCGGGGGTGCTGGGCTCGGCCGTCGCCCGCACCACCGCCTCGTCCGTGGAGTCCGCCGCGATCGCCGTCCCGGTGCTGGTGGCCGTGGGGACCTCGCTGGGGACGCTGCTGCTGGGCTCGACCTCCTCGGCCCTGACCGGGGCGGACCCGGTGAACACCTGGGCCGGGTACCTGCTGGCCGCCCTCGTCGTCGGCTGCTCCACCCTGCACCTGGTGAACTCGCTGGCCGAGGCCGCCGCGCTGCGGCAGCGGCAGACAGCGCTGCTGCGGATCGTGGGGGCCGGACCCGGGTGGTTGCTGCGGGTGGACGCGGTGCACGCCACCGTCCTGGCGGCCTGCGGGGCGCTCGCGGGTCTCGCCGTCGCGGCGGCGGCGGTCGTGCCCTACCGGCTGGCCGTGACCGGGCGGGTCTCGGGCACGGGGTCCTGGGAGGTCGTCCTGGTGGTGCTGGGCGCGGCGGTGCTGCTGCCGGCGGTGCTCTCGACGGTGCCCACCCTGCTGTCGCTGCGGGAACCCGCGGTGCGCCGGCTCGCGCGGGCGCGCTGACGGACGGCGGCCCTCCCCCGCCCCGCGGTGCGCGGGGCGGGGGCGGGCCGCCGGGCCGACCCGTCGGGGTCAGGAGATCGGCGAGCCGCCGGTCACGCCGAGGACCTCGGCGGTGATGTAGCTGGACTCCTGGGAGGCGAAGAACACGAACGCCGGGGCCAGCTCGGCCGGCTGCCCGGCGCGGCCCAGCGGGGTGTCCTCGCCGAAGGTGCCGACCTGCTCCTCGGGCATCGTCGCCGGGATGAGGGGCGTCCAGATCGGGCCGGGGGCCACGGAGTTCACGCGGATCCCCTTCTCGGCCAGCATCTGCCCGAGGCCCTTGGTGAAGTTGACGATGCCGGCCTTGGTGGTGGCGTAGTCCAGCAGCGGCGGGGAGGGCTGGTAGGCCTGGATCGAGGAGGTGTTGATGATGCTCGCGCCGGGCTGCATGTGCGGGACCGCCTTCTTGCACAGCCAGAACATCGCGTAGAGGTTCGTCTTGAGCACGCGGTCGAACTGCTCGGTGGTGATGTCGGCGATGCCGCCGGGCTGCGCCATCTGGTAGGCCGCGTTGTTGACGAGCACGTCGATGCGCCCGAACTCCTCGACGGCGCGGTCGACGACCTGCTGGCAGGCCTCCTCCTCGCGCAGGTCGACGGGCACGGCGACGCCCTTGCGCCCGGCCTCCTGCACGTGCCGCAGCGTGGTCCGGGCGTCCTGCTCCTCGTCGGGCAGGTAGGCGATGAGCACGTCGGCGCCCTCGCGGGCGAAGGCGATGGCCACGGCGCGGCCGATGCCGGAGTCGCCGCCGGTGATGACCGCCTTCTTGCCCTCGAGGCGGCCGCTGCCGCGGTAGGACCGCTCGCCGTGGTCGGGCTCGTCGCCCATCTCACCGGTCCGGCCGGGGTGCGCGATCTGCTCGCCCTCCGCGTCGGGCTGGGCGTACTCCTGCTGCGGGTCCTGGGGTTCGGTCTGGTCCTGGGGCATGAGCTTCCTCCGTCGCAGATGGTCCTTCCCCCGCTCCCCTACCCAGCGGGTGCGGGCCCATGCGCGCGAGGTGCCGGCCGGGGGCGTCAGGAGCCCGCGGCCGGCAGGACGACGACGTGGGCGCGGACGGTGCCGGCGTCCGCGTCCGTCCACCCGCGCGAGGACGCGAACGCGAGCATCCCGGCGAAGGCGGTGTCCCACCCCTGCCCGGCGCCCTGCGCGTGGGCGCTCTCGCGCAGCCACCGCTCGCGCACGTGGACGTGCGCGCCGCCCAGGTCCCGGCCGGCGGCCACCAGGGTCCCGGCCGCACCGAGGGCGGCCCGCACGCCGGCGGCGTCGGCCCCGGCGGGCACGGCGACGTCGAAGGCCGTCAGCACCTCGTGCTCGAGGAGGACGAGGGGCTGCTCGCCGCCGGGGTCGACGAGGACGCGCACGGGCGCTGCCCTCAGCGCTCGCCGGCGAGGCGGCGGGCCACCTCGGCCTGCTCGCGCTCGATGCGGTTGCCGATGCGGACGGCGAAGAACCAGATGACGGCGAAGACCGCGCCGACGAGGAACATCATGGGCACCACGAACCCGCAGGCGACCATGACGGCCTGCAGGGCCCAGCCGAGGCCGTAGCCGGCGCGCGAGCGCAGCACCCCCGCGGCCAGCACGCACAGCAGGACCAGCACGCCGCCGACCACGAGGTAGGCGGTGTGCCGGTCCGCGCTGAGCCCGTAGGCGGCGAGGGTGGCGAAGAACACGACGAGGGCCTCGCTGACGAGCGTGGTCGCCGCGAGCATCCGCTTGGGGTTCCTCATGCGCCGATCCTCACCCCCGCCGGCCCGGGCGGGCCAGCAGGGTCCGCACGTCGCCGGCGAGCACCACCGAGCCGGCCACGAGGACACCGGCTCCGGAGCCGCCGAGGCCGCCGCCGACCCCGGAGTCGGACTCGGCGAGGTCGACCGCGGTGGTCAGCGCCTGGTCGAGGCGGTCGACGACGTGGACCCGGTCCTCGCCGAAGACGCCCTCGGCGATCTCGCCGAGCTCGGCGGCCTCCATCGAGCGCGGCGAGGAGGAGCGGGTGACGACGACCTCGGCCAGCACCGGCTCCAGGGCGGCCAGGACGCCGTCGACGTCCTTGTCCCCCGCGACCGCCACGACGCCGACGAGGCGGCTGAGGGTGAAGGCCTCGGCGATCGCCGCCGCCAGCGCCTGCGCGCCGGCGGGGTTGTGGGCGGAGTCGGCGATGATCGTCGGCGAGGTCCGCAGCACCTCCAGGCGGCCCGGGGAGGTGACGTCGGCGAACGCCGCCTCCACCAGCCCGGGCGGCAGCGTCCCGCCCGGCAGCGCGAGCAGGGCCTCGGCCGCCGCGAGCGCCGTGGCGGCGTTGTCGGCCTGGTGGGCGCCGTGCAGCGGCAGCAGGACGTCGGTGTAGAGCCCGCCGCGGGTGCGCAGCGAGACCAGCTGCCCGCCGACGGCGAGGGTGCGCTGCTCGACGCCGAAGTCGGCGCCCTCGCGCACGACGGTGACGCGCTCGGCGGCGGCCTTGGCCAGCAGGACCGCGGAGGCCTCCTCCTCCTGGCGGCCGAGGACGACGGTCGCGCCGTGCTTGACGATCCCCGCCTTCTGGGCGGCGATCTCCTCGATCGTGGAACCCAGCCACGTCTCGTGGTCCATCGAGACGGGGGTGATCACGGCGACGTCGGGCCGGACGACGTTCGTGGTGTCCCACGTGCCGCCCAGGCCGGTCTCGATCACCGCCACGTCGACGGGGGCGTCGGCGAAGGCGGCGAAGGCCATGAGGGTGAGCACCTCGAAGAAGCTCAGCCGCGGCTCGCCCCGCTCGGCTGCGCGCTCGTCGACGATCGCCACGACGGGTTCGACGTCGTCGTAGGCGCGCACGAACGCCGCCCGGGAGACCGGCTCGCCGTCGATCGCGATCCGCTCGGTGATTTCGGACAGGTGCGGGCTGGTGAACAGGCCGGTGCGCAGGTCGTGCTCGCGCACCAGCCGCTCCACCATCCGCGTCGTCGACGTCTTGCCGTTGGTGCCGGCGACGTGGACGACGCGGTAGGCCAGCTGCGGGTCGCCGAGCAGGGCGCACGCCTCGCGCACCCGCTCCAGCGTCGGGTGGATGCGGTGCTCGGGGTTGCGCTCCAGGACCGCGGCGACGACCTGCGCGTAGCGGGCGTCCTCCTCGTCCTGCGCCTCGGCGGCCGCGCCGGCCGTGCCCGCGCGGGCCGCGCCGTCCACCCGCGCCGGGGGCCGGCGGTCCTGCGGGACCCGCCCCCGGCGCAGGCCGTCGCTGCCGAAGCTGCCGGCGCGGGCCTGCTCCAGCTGCTCCTCGGAGCCGTGCAGCTCCTCGTCGTACTCCTCGCCGGGACCCTCGCTCACCGCTCCTCCGTCCTGGCCACCGCGATGCGGACCTCGTGACCCTCGACGCTCGCGACGAGGGTCGCCTGCTCCACCGGCAGCGCCTCGGCCGCCCCGGAGGAGCCGAACTGCTGGGCCAGCGTCTCCTCCACGACGAGGTTCTGGTGCGTCACCAGCGCCTCCCACACGGGCCCGTCGGCCGCGACCGTCAGCCGGATGCGGTCGGAGACGTGCAGCCCCGCCTCGCGCCGGGCCTGCTGGACCAGGCGGACCACGTCGCGGGCGATGCCCTCGGCGGTCAGCTCGGCCGTCACGGTGGTGTCCAGGACCGCGAAGCCGCCGCCCTCGAGCGCGGCCGTCGCCAGGCCGTCCGCACCGCCCTCGACGGCCGTCGCCAGCTCGTACTCGCCCTCGACGAGCTCGATGCCGCCGGCGACGACGGTGCCGTCGGGGCGTTCCTCCCAGTCCCCGGACTTGGAGGCCCTGATGGCCTGCTGCACCTGCTTGCCCAGGCGCGGGCCGGCCGCGCGGGCGTTGACGGTCAGCTTGGTCACCACGCCGTGCTCGACGGCCCGCTCGAGCGGGCCGAGGGCGACCTCGCGGACGTTGACCTCCTCGGCGATCAGCTGCGCGAACGGCTCCAGCTGCGCCGGGTCGGCCACGAGGACCTCCAGGCGCTGCAGCGGCAGGCGCACCCGCAGGCCGTTGGCCTTGCGCAGCGCCAGCGCCGCCGAGCAGGTCGCGCGGGCGGCGTCCATCGCGGCGACGAGCGCGTCGTCGGCGGGGGTGTCCACCGGGTCCGGCCAGTCGGTCAGGTGCACCGAGCGCCCGCCGGTGAGCGAGCGCCAGATCTCCTCGGCCACCAGCGGCAGCAGCGGGGCCAGCATCCGCGTGGTCGTCTCCAGCACCGTGTAGAGGGTGTCGAAGGCGTCGCGCGCGCGCTCGGACTCGCCGTTCCAGAACGCCGAGCGCGAGCGGCGCACGTACCAGTTGGTCAGCACGTCGAGGAACTGCCGCGAGCTCTCGCAGGCACCGGCGATGTCGTAGGCGTCCAGCTGCGCGGTCACCGCGGCGACGGTGTCGTGCAGCTTGGCCAGGACGTAGCGGTCCAGGACGTCGGGGGAACCGGTGCGCCAGCGCGGGACGTGGCTGGAGGTGCCGGAGTACAGCTGGAAGAACGAGAAGGTGTTCCACAGCGGCAGCAGCACCTGGCGCACCGAGTCGCGGATGCCCTGCTCGGTGACGACGAGGTTGCCGCCGCGCAGGACCGGCGAGCTCATGAGGAACCACCGCATGGCGTCGGAGCCGTCGCGGTCGAGGACCTCGGAGACGTCGGGGTAGTTGCGCAGCGACTTGCTCATCTTGCGGCCGTCGTCGCCGAGCAGGATCCCGTGCGAGACGCAGGTGCGGAACGCCGGCCGGTCGAACAGCGCCGTCGCGAGCACGTGCAGGGTGTAGAACCAGCCGCGCGTCTGCCCGATGTACTCGACGATGAAGTCGCCCGGGTAGTGGCTCTCGAACCAGTCGGCGTTCTCGAAGGGGTAGTGCACCTGCGCGAACGGCATCGAGCCGGACTCGAACCAGCAGTCCAGGACCTCCGGCACCCGGCGCATCGTCGAGCGCCCGGTCGGGTCGTCGGGGTTGGGGCGGGTGAGCTCGTCGACGTGCGGGCGGTGCAGGTCGGCCGGGCGCACCCCGAAGTCGCGCTCCAGCTCCTCCAGGGAACCGTAGACGTCCACGCGCGGGTACGCCGGGTCGTCGGAGACCCAGACCGGGATCGGGCTGCCCCAGTAGCGGTTGCGGCTGATCGACCAGTCGCGCGCACCCTCCAGCCACTTGCCGAACGAGCCGTCCTTGACGTGCTCGGGCACCCAGGTGATCTGCTGGTTCAGCTCGACCATGCGCTCGCGGATCGCCGTCACCTTGACGAACCAGCTGGAGACCGCGCGGTAGATGAGCGCGTTCCCGCAGCGCCAGCAGTGCGGGTAGGAGTGGTCGTAGGTCTCCAGCCGCAGCAGCAGCGCCCCGCTGGGCAGGCCGTCGCGCAGCGCCCGGCCGATCTCCTTGTTGGCGTCGAAGACGTGCTGGCCGGCGAAGTCGCGGACCTCCGCGGTGAAGGTGCCGTTGGCGGCGACCGGCACCACGGGGACGATCCCGGCGGCGTCGGTGACGGCCTTGTCGTCCTCGCCGAACGCTGGCGCGATGTGCACCAGGCCGGTGCCGGAGTCGGTCGTCACGTAGTCGGCGGCCAGCACCCGGTGGGCGTTCTCGCGGCCGGCGAAGTAGTCGAACGGCGGGACGTAGCGCCGGCCCAGCAGGTCGGCGCCGCGGTAGCGGGCCACCACGCGCTCGGCGGCGTCCTCGCCCAGCTCGCGGGCGTAGTGGCCCAGGCGCGCCTGCGCGAGCAGGAACCGACGGCCGGCGTGCTCGCCGGCCCCCTCGACGACGACGTAGTCGAGGTCGGGGTGGACGGCCATCGCGAGGTTGCTGGGCAGCGTCCACGGGGTCGTCGTCCAGATGAGCGCCAGGACGCCGTCGAGGGGGTCGTCGCCCCCCTCGCCCAGCAGGCGGAAGCCCACCGTCACGGCCGGGTCCTGCCGGTTGCGGTAGACGTCGTCCAGGCGCGTCTCGGAGTTGCTCAGCGGCGTCTCGCAGCGCCAGCAGTACGCGAGCACGCGGAAGCCCTCGTAGACCAGGCCCTTGTCCCACAGCGTCTTGAAGGCCCACATCACCGACTCCATGTAGTCGGTGTCGAGGGTCTTGTAGTCGTGCTCGAAGTCGACCCAGCGCGCCTGCCGGGTGACGTACTCCTCCCACTCGCGGGTGTACTTCAGCACCGAGGTGCGGCAGACGTCGTTGAACCGGGCGATGCCCATCTGCTCGATCTCGGACTTGTGCTTGATGCCCAGCTGGCGCTCGGCCTCCACCTCGGCGGGCAGGCCGTGGGTGTCCCAGCCGAAGCGGCGCTCCACCTGGTGCCCGCGCATCGTCTTGTAGCGCGGCACGACGTCCTTGACGTAGCCGGTGAGCAGGTGGCCGTAGTGCGGCAGGCCGTTGGCGAACGGCGGGCCGTCGTAGAAGACGAACTCCCCGGCCGCCGAGCCCTTCCGGGCGTCCACGCTGGCGCGGAAGGTGTCGTCGGCCGCCCAGGAGCCGAGGACGCGCTGCTCGATCTCGGGGAAGCGCGGGGTGCTGGTGACCTCGCCGGTGGTCTCACCGGGGTCGGTGGTCTGCGTCTGCGCGACGTCCTCGGACAACACGTCTCCTCGACTGAAGTGCTCCAGCCGCGAGGACGACTCCCGCCGGGGCCGGCGGTGCCGCGGTACCACCCCGCTTGCCGCCGACGCCCCCTCCCGCGGGAGGGACCGACGACGACCGCTCGTCGTCCGGCTGTCACGGGCCGGACCCGTCCGGGTCTAGTGAGGTGCGCCCGCCAGGGCGGGGCCGCACCCGTTCTTCCGGAGGCTCACCGGTGATGGCCGGATCGACGCCTGTACGCCCATCCTAACCGCGCAGCGCGCCCGGGTCTTCCCCGTCCGCCCGCGATGTCACCGAGCGGGCCGGCCTGCTCACGCTGCGCAGGGGTGCGTGTGACCCATGCTCACGCAGAGCGTTCGCTTGAGAGCTCAAGGGGGGAAGGATGACGCTGCGTTACCCCTAGCGGCTCAACGGAGCCAGCGGTGGAGCACTCGGCTACCTAACGTCACTTCTCGAGCCGCTCCCCACCCCGCTCCGCCCGACCGCCCAGGAGGCAGCCCGATGGCCGTCCAAGAACTCGCCCCGCTCCTCGTCCCGCCGGCTCCGCGAGTCGTCGAGGGCACCGTGCTCCCGCGCCTGGAGGTGCCCCAGCAGCGCCAGAGCCTGGTCGAGCGCATCGCCGACGGCGCCGTCAGCGCGCGCCGCGCCATCGAGGTGACGATCCACCGCCTGCGCTACCGGCCCGCCACCCGCCGCACCGCCCGCATGGCCGTCCTCATCCCGGCGCACAACGAGCAGGACGACATCGAGGCGTGCCTGGCCTCGGTGCTGGCCCAGACCCGCACCCCCGACCTGGTCGTGGTCATCGCCGACAACTGCACCGACGACACCGTCGCCCTGGCCCGCCGCTTCCGCGGGGTGAAGGTGCTGGAGACCTCCGGCAACACCGACGCCAAGGTGGGCGCGCTGGCCGCCGGGTACGCGGAGTTCGTCGCCGGCGGCGCCTTCGACGTCATGGTGAGCATGGACGCCGACGTCGCCCTGGAGGAGACCTGCCTGGCCGACCTGGAGGCCGAGCTGCTGAAGACCCCCAGCGCCGCCGCCGTCTCCGCCAAGTACCACTTCGCCGAGGGCTCCGGCGGCTGGTTCAACCGCCAGCTCGTGCGGGCCCAGAAGCTGGACTTCACCCAGTTCCAGATGCGCGCCAACGAGCGCGGCCGGCGCACCACGATCGTCGGCGGCCAGTGCTCGGCCTTCCGCTTCGGCGCGATCGACGAGGTCGTGCGCACCCACCGCCGCCCGGCGCCGTGGACCAACGAGACGGCCACCGAGGACGCCCAGCTCGGCCTGGAGCTGCAGGAGCTGGGGTGGACGACCGTCATGTCCACCACCGCCCGCGCCCAGGTGGGCGCCATGCCCACCCTGCGCGCCCTGTCCGGCCAGCGCTCCAAGTGGAACGCCGGCCTCATCGCCCTCATGACCTCCATGCCGCTGTCCAAGCGCACGCTGCCCTTCTGGCTGCAGCACATCGGCCTGGGCCTGAACATGTTGATGCGCCTGGCCTTCGTGGCCCTGCTCGCCGCCTCCGCCTCGGTCTCCCAGTTCGTCTGGTCCTGGTGGTGGCTGACCCCGACGGTGCTCGCGGCGCTCTACCAGCTGAAGATGGCGCACCTGTCGCCGCGGCGGACCACCGCCGACTACGTCTTCGCGGCGCTGTGGCTGCCCGGCGAGGCGTGGCTGTGGTTCTCCGGCTGGAACACCACCAAGGCCTGGGTGACCCACCTGCTCGGCCGCCAGCGCGACCTGTGGGCGGCCCAGGCGGCGGCGGAGCGCGGGGTCAAGGCCGGCAACGGCTCCGGCGCCCTCATGGGCACCCTGCTCGGCGCCGTGGTGCTCTCCAGCGTCGGCGCCTGGTACTGGCTCACCCAGGCCAGCGTGGAGTTCCAGCGCCTGGTCCTCACGGTCGGCTGGCGCTCGCTGGCCGTCCTGACGATCGCGGCCAGCCTGCTGCTCGTGGTGAAGCTGCTGCGCCCCACCCGCGGCCTGACCGCCTGACCGCCTGACCGCCTGACCCCGACCGCCGCCGCCGGCGGTCGCCCCGGAGCCCCACCGGGCGCGTGCGCGCGCCCGGTGGGGCTCTCGTCGTCGGGCGGGCACCGCAGGCACCCCGGCAGCCCGGCCCGACCGGATTACCTGTGACCGCCGGTACCGCTAACCGGCCCCCGGCGCGTACGGTGGGTGCCTCCAGCACCAGTGACGAGGAGGTCCCGTGGTCCACACCCCGCAGCCCGGGCGGAGCGTCGTCTTCGCCGACGGCGTGCGCACGCCGTTCGGCAAGGCCCGGCCCGACGGCCTGTACGCGCAGACCCGCGCCGACGACCTCGTCGTGGCGTGCCTGCGCGAGCTCCTGCGCCGCAACCCCGCCCTGCCGCCCGAGCGCGTGGAGGAGGTCGCGATCGCCGCCGCCACCCAGAGCGGCGACCAGGGCCTGGTGCTGGGCCGCAGCACCGCGCTGCTGGCCGGGCTGCCGGTCACCACCCCCGGCTACGCGATCGACCGCTGGTGCGCCGGGGCCATGACGGCCGTCACCACGACCGCCGCCTCCATCGCCGTCGGCGCGCTCGACGTCGCCCTCGCCGGCGGGGTCGAGCACATGGGTCACCACCCGCTGGGGGCCGGGATGGACCCCAACCCCCGCTTCCTCACCGAGCGCATCGTCTCCCCCGACGCCCTCGACATGGGCAGGACCGCCGAGGCGCTGCACGACCGCTTCCCGCAGCTGACCAAGGAGCGCGCGGACGCCTACGCCGCGGCCAGCCAGCAGAAGTTCGCCGAGGCGGTGGCCAGCGGCCAGGTCGGCGCCGACCTCGTGCCCGTCGCCGTCGCCAGCCCCACCGCCGGCTGGGGCCTGGCGAGCGCCGACGAGCTGGCCCGCCCGGAGACCACCGTGGAGGGGCTGGCGGACCTGCGCACCCCCTTCCGCCCGCACGGGCGGGTGACGGCCGGCAACGCCTCCCCGCTGACCGACGGCGCGACCGCCTGCCTGGTCACCGCCGAGGAGACCGCCGCCGAGCTCGGCCTGGCGCCGCGGATGCGCCTGGTCTCCTTCGCCTACGCCGGCGTGCAGCCGGAGGTCATGGGCCTGGGCCCGATCCCCTCCACCGAGAAGGCGCTGGCCAAGGCGGGCCTGGGCATCGACGACATCGGCCTGTTCGAGCTCAACGAGGCCTTCGCCGTGCAGGTGCTCAGCTTCCTGGACCACTTCGGCATCCCCGACGACGACGAGCGCGTCAACCCCTACGGCGGCGCCATCGCCATCGGCCACCCGCTGGCCGCCTCCGGCGTGCGGCTGATGACCCAGCTGGCCCGCCAGTTCACCGAGCACCCGGAGGTCCGCTACGGCGTCACCGCCCTGTGCGTGGGCCTAGGGCAGGGCGGCACCGTCGTCTGGGAGAACACCGCGTGGGAGGGGGACCGCTGATGCCCGTGCACGTGCGCACCCTGGACCTGCCCGGCCCCGCCGGCGCCCCCGCCGGGCGGATGGCGCTGCTGACGCTCGACTCCGGCGACCCCCGCCGGCCGTTCACGCTGGGCCCGCAGACCCTGCCCGAGCTGGGCGCCGCGATCGAGCGGGCCGAGCGCCTCGTCCTCGACGAGGGGCTGGTGGCGATCGGGGTGACCGGCGCGGGCGGCGTCTTCTGCGCCGGCGCCGACCTCAAGGCCGTCGCGCAGACCCCCTCGCGCGAGGAGGCCGCGGCCACCGGCGCCCTCGGGCACGCGGTGCTGGGCCGCCTGGCCACCACCACGGTGCCGACGTTCGCCTACGTGGGCGGCCTGGCCCTCGGCGGCGGCCTGGAGACCGCGCTGCACTGCTCCTACCGCACCGTCTCCACCGCGGCGCGCGGCCTCGGGCTGCCGGAGGCGCACCTGGGGCTCGTCCCCGGCTGGGGCGGCACCTGGCTGCTGCCGCGGATCGCCGGTCCCGACGTCGCCGTGCAGGTGGCGGTCGAGAACGCGCTGGCCGGCGGCAAGACGCTCACCGGTCCGCAGGCCGCCCGGCTCGGCATCGCCGACGCCGCCTTCGAGCCCGCCGACTTCCTGGTGCAGTCGCTGCGCTGGACCGCCTCCGTGCTGGCCGGCGAGACCGTCGTCGAGCGCCCCGCCCTCGCCGACGAGGCGAGCTGGGCGGCGGCGGTCGCGCGCGGGCGGGCCGTGGCCGACGCCCGCGTGCACGGCGCGGCGCCCGCGCCCTACCGCACGCTGGACCTGCTCGCCGCCGCCCGCACCGCCGGGCGCGAGGAGCACTTCGCCGCCGAGGACGCGGCCCTCGGCGACCTGCTCGTCTCCGGCGAGCTGCGCGCCGGGCTGTACGCCTTCGACCTCGTGCAGCGCTACGCCAAGGCGCCCGCCGGTGCGCCCGCGCCGGAGCTGGCCCGGGAGGTGACCTGCGTCGGCGTCGTCGGCGCCGGGCGCATGGCCTCCCAGCTGGCGCTGCTGCTTCTGCACCGGCTGAAGGTCCCCGTCGTGCTCACCGACGTCGACCAGGCCCGGGTGGACGAGGGCGTGGGCTTCGTGCGCTCCGGCGTCGACGAGCTGCTGAGCAAGGGGCGCATCGACCCCGACACCGCCAACCGGCTGAAGGCGTCGGTGTCGGGGTCGGTGGACAAGGCGGCGCTGGCCGGGGCCGACTTCGTCGTCGAGGCGGTGTTCGAGGACCTGGCGGTCAAGCAGGACGTGCTGCGCGAGCTGGAACCCCTCGTGCGCCCGGACGCCGTGCTCGCGACGAACACCAGCTCGCTGCCGGTGACCGCGATGGCCTCGGTGCTGGAGCACCCCGAGCGGTTCGTGGGCTTCCACTTCTTCAACCCCGTCGCGGTGCTGCCGCTGGTGGAGGTCGTGCGGACGCCCTCCACCGACGACGCCGCGCTGGCGACGGCGTTCGCCGTCGGCCGGTCGCTGGGCAAGACGTGCGTGCTGGTGCGCGACGCGCCGGCGTTCGTGGTGAACCGGATCTCCACGCGCATGTTCGACGAGGTGGTGCGCGCCCTGGACGCGGGCACCCCGCTGCTGGAGGTCGAGCGCTCCCTGGACGAGCTGGGCCTGCCGATGACGCCGTTCCGGCTGGCCTCGTTCGTGGGCCCGGCGGTCATGCTGCACGTGCACGAGACGCTCGCGGCGGCCTTCCCCGACCGCTACCGGGTCTCGGACAACCTGCGCCGCTGGGTGGAGGCGGGCGGCCCGGACCTGGTGACGCGCAAGGGCCCCGTCGAGGAGACCGGCGCGGCCGAGGGCCTGTTCACCACCGGCTCGCAACCCCTCACCGGTCCCGAGGTGCTGGCCCGGGTGCAGGACGCGCTGGCCGACGAGGTGCGCCGCGTCCTGGACGACGGCGTCGTGGCCGGGCCGCAGGACGTGGACGTCTGCCTGGTCCTGGGCACCGGGCACCCGCTGTTCACCGGCGGCATCACCCCGTACCTGGACCGCGTCGGCGCCTCCGAGCGGGTGACCGGCCGCCGCTTCCACCCCGCCGGCTGAGGCCCGCTCCCCCGCCCCTCCGCGGTGATCTCGCACGGGACACCGCGCAGGATCACCGCGGAGGGGGTGGACGGGTCAGTGGATGAGCTTGCCGCCGTCGACCTGGTGGCTCGCGCCGTTGACGAAGCCGGCGTCCTCGGAGACCAGGAACGAGACCAGGGCCGCGACGTCCTCGGGGCGGCCGACCCGGCCGACGGGGATCCCCGCCGCCATGGCCGCCTTGCGCTCCTCGGTGAGCCGGCCGCCCATGATGTCGGTGTCGACCGGGCCGGGCACGAGCGCGTTCACCGTGATCCCCAGCGGCCCGAGCTCGCGCGCGGCTCCCCGGGTCAGCCCCAGCACGGCGGCCTTCGCGGCGGCGTAGGCGGTCTTGGAGAACGTCCCCCCGCCGTCCAGGGCGGTGATCGAGGACGTGTTGACGATGCGCCCCACCCCGAGCGCGGCCATCCGCCGGGCGGCGGCCTGCAGCATCAGCAGCGAGCCGGTGGCGTTGACCGCGAAGCAGCGGTCCCACTCCTGCGGCGTGATCTCCAGCAGCGGCGTCGGGGAGGCGATCCCCGCCAGGTTCACCAGCGCGAGCACGGGCGGCAGCTCCTCGTCGACCCGCTCGAAGGCGGCGGCGACCGCCTCGGGCGAGGTGACGTCGGCCGCGACGGCGAGCACGCCCGTGCCGCCGCCGCGCCCGCCGGCCGGCTCGCCGGCCAGCTGCGCGGACAGCTCGTCGGCGGCCTGCGCGACGGCGTCGGCGCTCACGTCGACCAGCGCCAGGTCCCAGCCCTCGCGCGCCAGCCGGCGGGCGACGACGCGGCCGATGCCGCGCGGTGCACCGGCGCCGGTGACCACGGCGGTGCGCCGCTCGGGGAACGCTGCTGCCACGGTTCCTCCCGCTTCTTCGGGTGCTCGGGTGGACGGGGCCTCAGGTGAACGAGGAGATGCCGGTGAGGTGGCGGCCGACGATGAGGGTCTGGATCGACTCGGTCCCCTCGTAGGTGTGCAGCGCCTCCACGTCGGCCATGTGCCGGGCGACCCGGTGCTCCAGCAGGATGCCGTTGCCGCCGAGCAGGTCGCGGGCCATCGCCGTCACGGTGCGGGCCTTGCGGGTGGCGTTCACCTTCGCCAGCGAGGCCTGGGTGTCGGTGAGCCTGCCCGCGTCGGCCAGCCGGCCGACCCGCACGCAGAACAGCTGCATCGCGGTGACCTCCGCGAGCATCTGCACGAGCTTGTCCTGCACGAGCTGGAAGGAGGCCAGCGGCTGGCCGAACTGCCGGCGCTCCAGCGCGTAGGCCAGGGCCGTCTCGTAGGCGGCGGTGGCGTGGCCCAGCGCCCCCCAGGCGATGCCGGCGCGGGTGGCCGACAGCACGCGGCCGGTGTCGCGGAAGCTGTTCGCCCCCGGCAGCCGGTTCTCCGCCGGGACCCGCACGCCGGTGAGGGTGATGTCGGCGTTGTGGATCGCGCGCAGCGAGGCCTTGCCCTCGATGACGCGCGCCTCGAAGCCGGGGGTGCCGCGCTCGACGAGGAAGCCCTGCACCTGCCCGTCCTCGCCGCGCGCCCACACCACGCACACGTCGCAGACGGTGCCGAACCCGATCCAGCGCTTGGCGCCGTCGAGGACGTAGGAGCCGCCGTCGCGGCGGGCCGTCGTCGCGAGCGCGACGGCGTCGGAACCGTGGTCGGGTTCGGTGAGGGCGAAGGCGCCGAGCGCCTCCAGGCGCGCCATCGGCGGCAGCCAGCGCTCCTTCTGCTCCGGCGAGCCCAGGAAGGCGATGGAGCGCATCGCCAGCCCGGCCTGGACGCCGAGCATCGTGGCGAAGCTGCCGTCGCCGCGGGAGAGCTCCATCGTCACCAGGCCGGCCGCCGTGTGGCTCAGCCGCGGGACGCCCGGCCCCTCCAGCGCGTCGCCGACCAGCTCGAGCGCGGCGTAGTGCTTCAGCAGGTCCAGGGGCATCTCGGCGCGCTCCCAGTACCCGCCGGCGACGGGGACCACCTCCGCGTCCACGAAGGCGCGCACCTTCGCCCACACGGCGCGCTCGTCCTCGGTGAGGTCGGCGGCGAGGTCGAAGTAGTCCACTCCGGTGGGGCTGGTCATGCGGTCTCCTGCGCTTCCTGGGCCTGCTGCCCGGACGGGGCGGACGGGTGCCGGACGGGCCGCTCGGCGGCGTGCCGGCGCAGGGAGCAGGGCAGCGGGGTGGGCTGGTGGGACATGCACGCTCCTGCAGACGTCGTCGGCTGCGAGACCGCGGTCGGTGCGGTCGGGGTCGGACGTGCCGAGCCTGCCACACGCGGCGGGCGCGGGTGCAGCGGACCCACCCGCTCGGGCGGTGGGCTCAGGCGGCGTGCTCGGGCGCGCCGGCGGTGCAGGTGCGGTCGCGCCCGGCGGCCTTGGCGGCGTAGAGGGCCTCGTCGGCGCGCGCGACGAGGTGGGCGCTCTCCTCGCGCCCGTCCCAGCGGGCCACCCCCGCCGAGAACGTCTGCCCGTCGGGCACGACCGGGCGCAGCCCCGCCAGCAGCTCCTCGACGCGGTCGGTGTCCCGCCCGACGGACACGGCGAGGAACTCCTCCCCGCCCCAGCGGGCCAGCTGCACCCCCGTCCCCTCCAGCGCCGCGCTCCACGCCGAGGCGGCACCGACGAGCAGCCGGTCCCCGGCGGGGTGGCCGCGGCTGTCGTTGAAGGCCTTGAAGCGGTCGAGGTCGATCAGCGCGACGACGAGCGGGGTGCCCTCGCGCTGCGCCTGCTCGCGCAGGCGCTCCAGCGCGGAGTCCGCGCTGCGGCGGTTGAGCAGGCCGGTGAGCGGGTCGGTGCGCGCAAGGTCGCCGAGCAGGGCGGTCTGCTCGCGCAGGCGGCGCAGCAGCGCGGACATGCGCGCCACCACGAGCAGGAACAGCACGGAGGAGCTGATGACCACCGCCCAGCCCTGCGGCTGCTGGCCGAGCACCAGCTGCAGGCCCAGGGTGCCGGGGGCGAGCAGGCTGGCGGCCGTCAGCACCACCAGGCGCAGGGTGGTGAACTCGTGCCGGCTGGTGGGCGAGGGGTCGGACAGCCGGCGCATCGACGGGTGCAGGGCGGCCGCGCCCCACAGCACGTACGAGAGCGCGAAGACCGCGTCGATCCAGGTGGCGTCGAAGTCCTGGTAGGCGTCGGCGTACTGCCACAGCGCGTCGGCCAGCAGCATCGAGGTGGCCGCGCCGGCGAGCAGCCAGAACGCGCGCGAGCCGTGCCCGGCGGCGGTGGAGACCCGCACGAGCATCGCGAGGACGACGACGTCGCCGACCGGGTACGCGAGCGCGACGAGCCCGGCGAACAGGTCGTCGGGCAGCTCGGCCAGCGCGGGGCGCACGAGGAAGGTCCACGAGAGCATCCCGAAGCCGACGGCCAGGATCGCGGCGTCGATGACCCCCTCGCGGTCGGAGCCGGGCCGGGCCTGGCGGGCCATCCGCAGCATCGCGGCGGCGATGAGCGGGTAGGCGAGCACGTAGAAGACGTCGGGGACGCTGGGGAAGGCCTCCGAGCCCAGCCAGTCGTAGCAGATCGCGTAGCTGACGTCGCCCAGCGCCCAGGCCAGCAGCCCCGCCGCCAGCAGCCACCAGGCCGAGGCGCGCTGCGGGCGGTGCAGGCGGGCTCCGACGGCGGTGGCGGCGGCCGCGGCGAGGCTGATGGAGGAGAAGACGGCGTCGTGCAGCAGGCCGGCGGGCGTGAGCAGGCAGACGGCCGCGACGACCGCACCGCAGGCGGTGAAGAGCTGCCAGGGCGGCGGCCGGCGCAGGGAGTCCACACCCGTGCATCGGGCGCCGCGGCCCCGACCTTCAGCGCTCGGGCCACATCCGCGGGCGTGGGCTCGGGCACGGGTGCGGCGGCGCGGCTGGGATGATGGCGCCATGTCCGAGGCCACTCCCCCCGCACCGCCCCGCTCGACCGTCGCCGCCGGCGTCCAGGTACCCGACCGCCCGACCGTGGACGGCCTGGAGGAGCGCTGGGCGCCCGCGTGGCAGGAGGCCGGCACCTACGCCTTCGACCGCGGCGCGCAGCGCGCCGACGTCTACTCCATCGACACCCCGCCGCCCACGGTGTCGGGCTCCCTGCACGTCGGCCACGTCTTCAGCTACACCCACACCGACGTCGTCGCCCGCTTCCAGCGCATGCGCGGCAAGTCGGTCTTCTACCCGATGGGCTGGGACGACAACGGCCTGCCCACGGAGCGCCGGGTGCAGAACTACTACGGCGTGCGCTGCGACCCCTCGCTGCCCTACGACCCCTCGTTCACCCCGCCGGAGAAGGCGCCCAAGAGCGACCGGGACTTCGTGCAGGTCTCCCGGCGCACCTTCGTGGAGCTGTGCGAGCGGCTGACGGCCGAGGACGAGCAGGTCTTCGAGTCGCTGTGGCGCCGGCTGGGGCTGTCGGTGGACTGGTCGCACACCTACTCCACGATCTCGGCGACCGCCCGCGCGACGGCCCAGCGCGCGTTCCTGCGCAACCTGGCCCGCGGCGAGGCCTACGCCGCCGAGGCGCCGACGCTGTGGGACACGACCTTCCGCACCGCCGTCGCGCAGGCCGAGCTGGAGGACAAGGAAACCGACGGCGCCTACCACCGCGTCGCCTTCACCAGCACGAGCACCGGTGAGCCGGTCTTCATCGAGACCACCCGCCCCGTGCTGCTGCCGGCCGTCGTGGCGCTCGTGGCGCACCCCGACGACGAGCGCTACCAGCCGCTCTTCGGCACCACGGTGCGCTCGCCGCTGTTCGGCGTCGAGGTGCCCGTGGTGGCCCACCGCCTGGCCGAGCCGGACAAGGGCTCGGGCATCGCGATGATCTGCACCTTCGGCGACACCACCGACATCACGTGGTGGCGCGAGCTGCAGCTGCCCACGCGGGCGGTCATCGGCCGCGACGGCCGGCTGCTGCGCGAGGTGCCGGCGTGGATCGCGGGCGGGCCGGGCGAGGCGCTGTACGCCGAGATCGCCGGTGCGACGGTCTTCACGGCCCAGGCCCGGATCGTCGAGGCGCTGCAGGCGTCGGGGGCGATGGTCGGCGAGCCGAAGAAGATCAAGCACCCGGTGAAGTACTACGAGAAGGGCGACCGCCCCCTCGAGATCGTCACCACCCGGCAGTGGTACCTGCGCAACGGCGGCCGCGACGCGGACGTGCGCGAGGCGCTGCTGGCCCGCGGCGCGCAGCTGGCCTGGCACCCCGAGCACATGAAGCACCGCTACGACCACTGGGTCTCCGGCCTCAACGGCGACTGGCTGATCTCCCGCCAGCGCTTCTTCGGCGTGCCCTTCCCCGTCTGGTACCCGCTCGACGAGGCCGGCGAGCCCCGCTACGACGCCCCGGTGCTGCCGCCGGAGTCCGCGCTGCCGGTCGACCCCGCCTCCGAGCCCGCGCCCGGGTACGCCGAGGACCAGCGCGGGGTGCCGGGCGGGTTCGTGGCCGACCCCGACGTCATGGACACCTGGGCGACCTCGTCGCTGACCCCGCAGCTGGCCGGCGGCTGGGAGCGCGACCCGGACCTGTTCTCGCGGGTGTACCCGATGGACCTGCGCCCGCAGGGGCAGGACATCATCCGCACCTGGCTGTTCTCGACGGTGGTGCGCGCGCACCTGGAGTTCGGCGGGCTGCCGTGGTCGCGCACGGCGCTGTCGGGCTGGATCCTCGACCCCGACCGCAAGAAGATGTCGAAGTCGAAGGGCAACGTCGTCACGCCGCTGGCGCTGCTGGAGGAGTACGGCTCCGACGCGGTCCGCTACTGGGCGGCCTCCTCGCGGCTGGGCACCGACGCGACGTTCGACACCGGCCAGATGAAGATCGGCCGCCGGCTGGCGATGAAGCTGCTCAACGCCTCCAAGTTCGTCCTGGGCCTGGGGGTCGAGCGCGGGGACGCGGCCGACCCGGCGGCGGTCACCGAGGCCGTCGACGCCAGCGTGCTGGCCGACCTGGCGAGCGTCGTGCGGCAGGCGACCGAGGCGTTCGAGCGCTACGACCACGCCACGGCGCTGGACGTGACCGAGCGGTTCTTCTGGACCTTCTGCGACGACTGGGTCGAGCTGGTCAAGGACCGCGCCTACGGCGTGCGCGGCGAGGGCCCGGCGGCCTCGGCGCGGGCGACGGCGGCGATCGCGCTGCGCACGCTGCTGCGGCTGTTCGCGCCGTTCCTGCCGTACGCGGCCGAGGAGGTCTGGTCCTGGTGGCAGGACGGCTCCGTGCACCGCGCGCCCTGGCCGTCGGCCGGGGAGCTCGGCCCCGTGGACGAGGGCGCCCGCGGTGTCCTGTCCGCGGCCGGGCAGGTGCTGACGGTGCTGCGCAAGGTCAAGAGCGAGGCGAAGGTCTCCCAGAAGACGCCGCTGTCGGCGGCGACGGTCTCCGGCCCGGCGGCCGTGGTCGCCGCCGCGGCCCGCGCCGAGGCGGACCTGCTGGCGGCCTCGCGCGCGGCGTCGATCACCTGGCGCGAGGTGCCGGTGGCCGAGGGCGAGCAGGCGCCGGCCCTGTCGGCGCAGGCGGAGATCGCCCCCGCCGAGTGAGGCGCGGGTGAGCCGCGGGTGACGCGGGAAGGCCCCCACCGGATCCCCGGTGGGGGCCTTCCTCGTCGCTGGGCGCGGCTCAGCGGTCGACGGTCCCGGCGATGAACGCCTCGACACCGGCGCGGCCGGCCTCGTCGTCGCGCTGCTGCGGCGGGGACTTCATGAAGTACGCCGACGGGGACAGCAGCGGGCCGCCGATGCCGCGGTCCAGGCCGATCTTGGCGGCGCGGACGGCGTCGATGATGACGCCCGCGGAGTTCGGGGAGTCCCAGACCTCGAGCTTGTACTCGAGGTTGAGCGGGACGTCGCCGAAGGCCTTGCCCTCCAGGCGCACGTAGGCCCACTTGCGGTCGTCGAGCCACTGCACGTAGTCGCTGGGGCCGATGTGGACGTTGCGGGTGCCGAAGTCGGCGTGGACGTTGCTCGTGACGGCCTGCGTCTTGGAGATCTTCTTGGACTCCAGGCGGTCGCGCTCGAGCATGTTCTTGAAGTCCATGTTGCCGCCGACGTTGAGCTGGTAGGTGCGCTCCAGCTTGATGCCGCGGTCCTCCAGCAGCTTGGCGAGCACCCGGTGGGTGATCGTCGCGCCGACCTGGGACTTGATGTCGTCGCCGACGATCGGCACGCCCGCGTCGGTGAACTTCTGCGCCCACTCGGGGGTGCCGGCGATGAAGACGGGCAGCGCGTTGACGAAGGCGACCTTGGCGTCGATGGCGGCCTGGGCGTAGAACATCGCCGCGTCCTCGGACCCGACGGGCAGGTAGCAGACGAGCACGTCGGCCTCCGCCTCGCGCAGCGCGGCGACGACGTCGACGGGCTCGGCGGTCGACTCGGTGATGGTCTCGCGGTAGTACTTGCCGAGGCCGTCGAGGGTGTGCCCGCGCTGGACGGTGACGCCGGTGGCGGGGACGTCGCAGATCTTGACGGTGTTGTTCTCGCTGGCGCCGATGGCGTCGGCGAGGTCGGTGCCCACCTTCTTGTCGTCGACGTCGAAGGCGGCGACGAACTCGATGTCGCGGACGTGGTAGTCGCCGAAGCGCACGTGCATGAGGCCGGGGACGGTCTGCGACTCGTCGGCGTCGCGGTAGTAGTGCACGCCCTGCACGAGGGAGGCGGCGCAGTTGCCGACCCCCACGATCGCGACGCGGATGGGACCTGCCATCAGTGGTTCTCCTCTGGGTGGGGGGCGTGCGGGCGCGCGGTGCCCGGGTGGGCCTCGGCGCTGATGAGCCGCTCGAGCCAGTCGACCTCGCTGCGGACCGTCTCCAGCCCGTGCCGCTGGGCCTCCAGCGCGTAGGCGTCGAGCTGGGCCTGGGTGCGCTCGATGGAGCGCGAGAGCTGCTCGAGGCGCTCGAGCAGCCGGGCGCGGCGGCCCTCGAGGATGCGCAGCCGGGTGCGGGGGGCGACGCGGGTGAAGAGCGCGAAGTGGACGCCGAAGGCGTCGTCCTCCCACGCCTCCGGCCCGGACTCCTCCAGCATCTCGGCCAGGCGGTCCTTGCCGTGCGCGGTGATCTCGTAGACCACCCGCGCCCGGCGGGGGCTGACGGTGCCGGGCAGGCGCTGCTCGGTCGTCTCGGTGATGCAGCCGCCGGCCTGCAGGGCGCGCAGCGCGGGGTACAGGGAGCCGTAGGACAGCGCGCGGAACACCCCCAGCCGCTGGTCGAGGCGCTTGCGCACCTCGTAGCCGTGCAGCGGCCCGTCGGCCAGCAGGGCCAGGACGGCGAGCAGCAGGACGTCACCGCGTCTGCGCACCGCTCACCTCCGTCTGCTGCGATGCATCGACTCGATGCATCGCGGCGGACACTACGGGCCGCGGCGGGTGCGATCAACACGACACGGCGCCCGCGGCGCGCGCGCGGCGGCGCCCTCCGCTCCGCGGGGCGCCCGGGCCCGGTAGGTTGCGGGGATGGTCACGGGCCCCGCCGAAGCACTGGAACACGAGCTCGCCGTGCTCCTGCGCCGCTCCCGGACCATCAACCGCGAGACGGCCCGCAGCGTCCACCCCGACCTGGAGCCGGAGGCCTACAGCCTGCTGGTGCGCCTGGACATCGTCGGCGACAGCCGCCCCTCGGACCTGGCCGCGTACTTCGGCATCGGCAAGCCGACGCTCAGCCGCCAGGTCCAGCTGCTGGAGCGCCTGGGCCTGGTCTCGCGCGAGGCCGACCCCACCGACGGGCGCGCGGTACGCCTGAAGCTGTCGCCCGAGGGCCTGGAGAAGGTCCACGCCGCCCGGGCCGCGCGGCGCCAGCGCCTGCACGACCGGCTGACGGACTGGTCGGCCGAGGACATGACGCAGCTGGCCACCCTCCTCGGCAAGCTCAACGCCCTGCTCTGAGACCACCGGCCGATCCCCCACGGCCAGGGGTTGCATGGCACAACCATCCGGGCATATCGTTGCTTGCGCACACCAATCGATCGTGGAGGTCGCCGTGGCCACGCCCCACGCCTGCGCAGCCCTCGTCGACGTCTTCCCCGACCTGCTGCGCACCAAGCGCGTGCTCGTCGGCACGCTCAACGTCCCGACCCTGCTCACCCTCGCCACCGTGCACCAGCACGGCGCGATGCGGCTGACCGAGGTCGCCGAGCACCTCGCGCTGGACCTGTCCACCGTCAGCCGGCAGGTCGCCCACCTGCGGCGGGAGGGCCTGCTCGACTCCTCCCCCGACCCCGCCGACGGCCGCTCGCAGCGCCTGAGCGTCACCGCCGAGGGCCTGCGGCAGCTGCGCGCCCACCGGCGCGGTGCCGTCGACCGCCTCGTCGACCGCCTCGCGGCCTGGCCGGACGAGGACGTGGGACACCTCACCCGCCTGCTCGCCCGGCTGGCCCGCACCACCGACCCGGCCGGCACCCCGGCACCGCCGCCGGCACCAGACACCCGACACCACCACGTGCAGGAGAAGCAGTTGCAGGGGAACGCATGAGCACCACCGCACCCGTCCACCACCAGGGCCCGCAGGGCAGCGCGCCGAAGATGTCCCACAAGGAGATCCTCGAGGCGCTCTCCGGCCTGCTGCTCGGCATGTTCGTGGCGATCCTGTCCTCCACGGTCGTCTCCAACGCGCTGCCGAGGATCGTCAACGACCTGAACGGCACCGAGTCCGGCTACACCTGGGTCGTCACCGCCGCGCTGCTCGCCACGACGATCTCCACCCCCATCTGGGGCAAGCTGTCCGACCTCTTCAGCAAGAAGCTGCTCGTCCAGGTCGCGCTCGCGCTGTTCGTCGTCGCCTCCGCGATCGCCGGCCTGAGCACGAGCATGGGCATGCTCATCACGCTGCGCGTCTTCCAGGGCATCGGCGGCGGCGGCCTGCTGGCGCTGGCGCAGGTCATCCTGGCCACGATGGTCAGCCCCCGCGAGCGCGGCCGCTACTCCGGCTACCTCGGCGCCACCTTCGCGCTGGCCACCGTGGGCGGCCCGCTCATCGGCGGCGTCCTCACCGAGCACCTGTCCTGGCACTGGACCTTCTACGTGGGCGTGCCGTTCGCCGTCATCGCCTTCTTCGTCCTGCAGTTCAAGCTCAAGCTGCCCGCGCAGCCCAAGCGCGAGGTGTCCATCGACTACCTCGGCGCCCTCCTGCTCGCCGCCGGCATCTCCGCGCTGCTCATCTGGGTCTCGCTGGCCGGCCAGGAGTTCGAGTGGGGCTCCTGGTGGACCGTCGGCCTCGTGGCCGCGGGCGTCGTGCTGCTCGCCCTCGCGGTGCTCGCCGAGAGCCGTGCGAAGGAGCCGATCATCCCGCTGCGCTTCTTCCGCAACCCCACGATCACGCTGTCCGCGCTCGCCAGCCTCTTCGTCGGCGTGGCGATGTTCGGCGCCACGATCTTCCTCAGCCAGTACTTCCAGCTCGGCCGCGGCGAGTCCCCGACGATGGCCGGCGTCATGACCATCCCGATGATCGTCGGGCTCTTCCTGTCCTCCACCGTCGCCGGGCAGGTCATCACCCGCACCGGCCGGTGGAAGGTCTGGCTGCTGGTCGGCGGCGCCCTGCTCACCGCGGGCCTGGCCCTCATGGGGACCATCGAGTACGACACGAACTACTGGGTCGTGGCCCCGTACATGGCCCTCGTCGGCCTGGGCGTCGGCATGATGATGCAGAACCTCGTGCTGGCGGTGCAGAACGTCTCCGCACCGCAGGACCTCGGCGCCTCCAGCTCCTTCGTCGCCTTCTCCCGCAGCCTCGGCGGCGCCATCGGCGTCTCGGCCCTCGGCGCCGTCCTCGGCCACCGGGTCACCACCCACCTGACGGACAACATCGCCGACGCCGGCATCGACCCGGCCGTCGTGGCCGGCGCGCTCGGCGGCGAGACCACCGGCGTGCCGAACCTGGCGGAGATCCCCGAGCCGATCCGCGCGCTCGTGCAGGCCGCCTACGGCTCCTCGATCGCCGAGGTCTTCCTCATCGCCGCGCCGTTCGCCCTCGTCGCCTGGATCACCACCTTCTTCTTCAAGGAGCGCGCCTTGCGCTCGGACGACGCCCCGGTCGAGGATGCGGACGGTCCCGCCGCCGCGGTCGACGGCACGGCGGACGGCCGGGTCGGCGCAGCGGTGAACGGCACGGTGAACGGCACGGCGAACGGCACGGCCCAGCGGTGGAGCGTCCCCCGGGCGGAGCGGGAGGAGGACCCGGTGGACGAGCAGGCGCAGCGCGCCGTGCGCACCGACTCCGGCCTGTCCCTGTCCGGCACGGTGCGCCACCACGACCGCCGCCCGCTCGCCGGTGCCGTCGTGACGCTGGCCGACCAGTCCGGTCAGCAGGTGGCCCGCACCACCAGCGGCGAGGACGGCGGCTACTCCCTGGCCCTGCCCACCGGCGGCACCTACCTGCTCATCGTCGCCGCGGCCCACGTGGCCCCCTCGGCCACCCTCGTCGGCGTCGGCAGCGCGCCCGTCACCCGCGACGTGGTCCTGTCCGGCCGCGCGGCGATCACCGGCCGGGTGCTGGCCCACGACGCCGGTGGCGGCCAGCACGGCGTCCAGGGCGCGCTGGTGACCCTCACCGACGTCACGGGCGAGGTCGTCGGCTCCACCCGCACCGACGGCAGCGGCGGCTACGCCTTCGACCAGCTCGTGGGCGGCAGCTACGTGCTCACCGCGCAGAACGCCTCGCACCGGCCGCTGGCGCGCAGCGTCGAGGTCCCCGACTCCGGTGCGCTGGCCTGCGACCTGCAGCTGACCGGCGGCGGCCGCCTCACGGGCGCCGTCGTCGCCGCCAGCGACGGCCGGCGGGTGCGCGAGGCCTCGGTCACCCTCGTCGACGCCGACGGGCAGGTCGTCGGCTCGGTGCTCACCGGCGAGGACGGCACCTACTCCTTCGAGGACCTCGCCGGCGGTCACTACACCCTCACCGCCTCGGGCTTCGCGCCCGTGGCCGCCGACGTCGACGTGGAGGAGGACACCGTGTCCGCCGCGCAGCTCGTGCTCGGGTCGAGCCTGGACCTGACCCGCTTCGAGGCCCCGGCCACCGCCCGCGGCACGGAGCAGCGGTGAGCCCGGAGCGGGAGGCGGACCTGCGGGCCGGCGCCACGGGCGCCGGCCCGGCGGCCGCCGGGACCACGGGCGAGGGACGCGTGCTGACCCGGGAGGGCTGGCCGGTGGCCGGCGCCTCGGTGACGCTGCTGGGTCCGGACGGCTCGCAGGTCGCCCGCGCCGTCACCGGTGGCGACGGCACCTTCGCGCTGCTCGGCGTGCCGGCCGGGGCGGCGACGATGCTGGTGGCCGCACCGGCCCACGAGCCGCGCGCCAGCAGCGTCGTCGTCCCCGCCACCACCAGCACCGGCGACACCTGGCGACTGGGCGAGGTCCGCCTGCGCCGCTCCGGCGGCAGCGACACGCCCCCGCCGGGGGTGTGGGCCATCGACGTCGCCCACTCCACCGTCTCCGCCACCGCCCACCACCTGGGCCTGGCGGCCGTGCACGGGCGCTTCACCTCCTTCGCGGGGGTCATCACCGTGCCCGAGGACGTCACCCGCAGCACCGTCGAGGTGCGGATCGACGCCTCCAGCATCGACACCGGCAACGCCCAGCGCGACGAGCACCTGCGCGCGGCCGACTTCCTCGACACCGCCCACCACCCCGAGCTGACCTTCTCCGCGCGCGGCGTGCAGCGCGGCGGCGACGGCTGGCTCCTCGTCGGGGACCTCACGCTGCTGGGCACCACCCGCCCGGTGACCCTGCAGCTGTCCTACGCCGGCAGCGGCCCGGACCCCTGGGGCGGCACCCGCGCCGCCTTCAGCGCCACCACCGAGCTGCACCGCGACGACTTCAAGATGAACTGGAACCAGGCCGTCGGCATCGGCGTCGCCGTCTTCGGCACCACCCTCAAGGTCGGCATCGACATCGAGGCCGTCCTGCAGCAGTGAGACCGCGCGCACGAGCGAGGGCCCCGCACCAGCTGGTGCGGGG
>NZ_JBJLSF010000055.1:0-31125 GCF_050871885.1 Kineococcus aridisoli
CTGGTGGGTCCGTGGACGCCGGGAAAAGACCGCGCCGATGAGCTGATGCCCGCTGTCGCCGCGATGAGGAACTGTCACCGACCTCAAAGTCGCCGCAAAGCGCGGGATGCGCGACCTCGCGGTCATCCCGCGATACGGGCGGTCCCGACTCGCCTGGCGGCGTCGTGGTCCTGCCAATGACCGAGCGACCAGCTGACGCCAGGTTGGCGGTCTACGGCATGACGGCGGAACGGACGTCAGGCCGTCGCAGTACCGCGGCGCACCACCGGAAGTGCCCGTCCACGCTGTCGCTGTAGGCGTTGGCGCCGATGAGGGCGTACACCGCCTTGAACCGCAGGACGTCCGCGCGCTCGACGCTGAACGCCTCGGCGAACAGGTCGCTCAGGCGCTGGTCCGTGCGTAGAGCGTGCAGGCCGTACATGTCGAAGAAGCTCGACGTCAGGGCCATCTCCAGCACCGGATCGGCCAGCATGGTCAGGAAGCCCCAGTCCAGGACCGCGGTCAGCCGGCAGTCGTCGTCGACCAGCACGTTCTCCGGGCAGATGTCCCCGTGCTGCAACGTGACCGCCATGTCGCGGCGACCGGCCAGGAAGGCGTTGCAGGCTTCCACCAGGTCGTCCAGGCGATCGACGTGCCCCCGCAGCAGGTCCCCGAAGCGGCGGGTACGATCGTCGAGCAACCGCTGCAAGGCCGCCGCCCAAGGCTGAGCCGTGGTCACCATCGTCTCGCCCAGGAGCGGCAGGGCGGGCATCTCGATCGGCAGCGGGTGCGGGATGGTGCGCAGCGCGCCCAGCAGGTCGACCAACGCCTGCTCGGCGCGGGGGTCCAGGCGCCCGGCGGCTGGGTCGTAGAAGTCGCCGATGCTGCGCCCGCGCAGGCGCGGCTGACGCAATAGGGAGCGACCATCGGGCAAGGTCAGGCGGCCCATCGGGGCCGGGACAGCGAACGGCAGGCGAGACTGGTTCAGCTGCTCGAGCAGTCGCTCCACAGGCCCCGTGGGCGTTGCGTCGGCCGCAGCCGCCTGCCGGGGCAGCCGGGCGACGGTCTGCTCGTCGAGGGCGTAGACGTCGGCTTCCATGCCCGCGGCCAGCCAGTGCGCGTGGCGGTAGCCCAGAGCACGCAGCTGCGCAGGGACCGGGTCAGTCTCCTCGCTCACGGACCCAGTCAGCCAGAGGCAGGGCGAGCAAGTCCACCGCGCGGTCGGGCCACAGTGACCTTTGGCCAGCGGCCGTGACGGCCAGGACTCGACGTCACGGTCATCCCGCAGTGCGTACGACGTGCCTCCTGAACGCGCGATCCATCCGTCACAGGAAGCGGGTGATGAACACCGTGTCGCCGTACACCTCATCGCGTTCGACCCGGCCCGTCTCCACGAAGCCGACCTTCGCCAGCACCCGCCGCGAGGCGGTGTTCCACTCCCGCACGGTCGCCCACAGGCGTTCATGCCCAGAAGAGCTGGCCCACTCCACGACCGCTGCCGCGGCCTCCGTTGCGAAGCCTCGACCCCATGCGTGGCGCAGCAGCTCGAAGGCGATCTCCGGTTCCCCCGCGGGCACGCGGTCGCCGGCGATCAGACCGCAGTGCCCCACGACCTCACCGTCGAGCGTGCACTCCACCGCGAGCCACCCCAACCTCACCGGTCGCTGAGCGTGGACCCACTGCTCGAGGTCGTCGATCGTCGGGTGACCGTCCGCGTCCAGTCGTCGGTGCGGCGGTACCCGGGGGTCGCGTTCCTGCCACAGCCGCCGGATGACCGCGGCCTCGCTCACCTGCCAGGGCCGCAGCCGCAGGCGGTCCGTCGTCAGGACCACCTCGTCATCACCCACCACATCGTGCGCCATGGCGGCGACACTCCCACGCAGGACGGCAAGTACGGGGCCAAGAGCGACGACTTCACGGTCATCCCGTGTTGTGTGCGCTGTCGTGGGTGGTCGTCACCTGCCCAGCACCGCGACTGTCACCGAAGTCCTGACACATCGACTGTCACCGAAGTCTTGATGCAGATCTGTCACTGATGTCCTGAGACATCACAGCGACATCACCGCCCTGCACCAGCTCTGGCGCCGGTGCGGGGTGCCCGCGGTCCACGGTGCCGTCGACGGCGCCCACGCCGAGGCCGTGCGCGCCCAGCCGATGGGCGCCGCCGGCGCCGTGGTGGTCAGCGAGCCCGCAGCGGTGACGGCCGCGCTGACCACGACGGGCACCGCCCGCGGCGTCCTGGTCGGCGGGAACCTGGAGATGCTCGCCCGCTGCACGGGAGTGCTCGACGTGACCTGGTCGGGGTGCGTGCTGCTGGTGGAGGCCAACCGGGCCGCCGGCCTGGGCATGGTCGACCGCGCCCTGACCCAGCTGCGCCTGTCCGGCGCCCTCGACGGCCTGGCCGGGGTCGCGGTCGGCAGCTTCGAGGAGTTCGCCGGTCACGAGGACCGCGGGTGGACGGTGGTGGACGTGCTGCACGACCTGCTCGACGACCTCGGCGTCCCCGTCCTGGGCGGGCTGCCGCTGGGGCACCTGCCCGATCCGGTACCCGTCCCGCTGGGAGTGCCGGCGCTCCTGGACGCCGACGCCGGCCGGCTCACCGTCGATCCCCTGGTCCAGTGACCGCCACCGGCCGGCCGGGAAACCCGTCGCCGACCTCGCTCGCGCTGCCCGAAGGTGGAGCCCGTGACCGTGAACCGCCTGCCGCACTCGTCAGCGTCCTCACCGCCTGGGATCGACTACCGCTGGCGAGATCCCATCACCGACGAGGAGGTGGTGGACCTGGTGCTCTCCCACGGGGGCGACGCCAGCCCCGGGTGGTGGCCGAGGGTCCGGGAGCACAGCCTGGGCTGGGTCGGCGCCCGCGACCGCACCGGGTGCCCGGCCGGCCTGCTGGTCGGGTTCGTCAACGTCGCCTGGGACGGCGGCGACCACGCCTTCCTCATCGACACCAAGACCCGCGGCAGCCACCAGCACCAGGGCATCGGCCGACGTCTGGTGCAGGTCGCGACCCGGCACGCCGCGGCCGCCGGCTGCGAGTGGCTGTTCGTCGACTTCGCCGCCGAACTGGCCCCCTTCTACCTCGACGCCTGCGGCTTCAGCCGCACTCCCGCGGGACTCATCCACCTCAGGACCGCCTCGACCAGCCCCACCACGAGCGAGGACCGCGCGTGAGCAGCACCGGCTCCCTCGGCTGGCCGCGCGGCTGCCGCTGCCCATCCCCACCCCACCGGGTGAGGCGCACCCGGTGCGGGTCACTCCTTCGCCTGGTCGGTCCACCGCTGGCTCGAGGGCACCCCGGTCACCGCCACCAGCACCAGCACCAGCACCACCGACCCGATCCGCTTCTCCTTCGACCTGGCCGACTTCCTCACCGCGCTGCGGGCGCGCTGGGACCGGGTCCCGGTCCGGTTCCACGGCGACGTCGCCGCCGGCGACCTGCTGCTGCGCGACGGACGCCCGGCGGCCGTCGTCGACTTCGGCACCTGCGGGATCGGTGACCCCGCCTGCGACCTGGCCGGGGCGTGGACGCTGCTGGACGCCGCCGGCCGGGAGGCCTTCCGGGACCGGCTGGGTGCCGACGAGGGGACCTGGGCACGAGGACGGGGCCGGGCGCTGCGGAAGACCCTGTCCACCTGCGCCCGGACCGTCGACCAGGACGACGAGGCAGCCGCCACCGCACGGCGCGCCCTCGAGGCGATCGTCGAGGAGCACAGAACCGATCGGGACGGGCGGCGGTAGGCGCGGCACCGCAGCAGGCCCGCGCGCGCCTGGTGCCCTCGAGGACCACCCCGCTGGGCCTGGACGAAGTACTGCCGGACCACCGCCGCGGCCTGCTGCCGCTGCGCCGGGTCCAGCGGCTGAGGGGCTCACCGAGGTAGAGCCCCCGCCATGACAGCTGCTGTTACATTAGCTGCTGTGACATCCCTGGGCGCGGAACGGCCCGACCCCACGGAACGCAGCAGCCTGCAGCCGCTCTTCGGGCTGCTGGCCGCCATGGACGAGCAGATCGCCGCGGTCTACGCCCAGCACGGCGTCCAGGGGGTGCGGCCCCGGTTCAGCAAGGCCCTCATCCGCCTGCACCGCCACGGCCCCACGACGATCAAGGAGCTGGCCGCGCACCTCGGCGTCACCCACTCCGCCATGAGCCAGACGGTGACCGCGATGCGTCGCGACGGCCTGCTCGACAGCGCCCCGGGCGCTGACGCGCGCACCCGCACGGTCTCGCTGAGCCAGGCGGGCCGAGCGCTCGTCCCCTTCCTGGAGGCGGAGTGGCGAGCCACCGAAGCAGCCTGGGCGGACCTGGAGGCGGAGGTGCCCTACCCGCTGCAGCGAGTGGTCGCCGACCTGCGCGACGCCCTCGCCCGGCGTTCCTTCGCCGACCGCGTCAGCCACCACCTGGACCAGGAACTCGCTCCGCCCCCCGCACCCGGACGGGAACCCCGTCGCCGGAGGCCGGAGCGGCCCGCCGCCCACCGCGAGCCGTGATGCTGCTCGACCGCTTCGTCGACACCCGGCCCCTGCGCTCGGCACCGGCCTTCCGGCGGCTGTGGATCGGCACCACCGCCGCAGGTCTCGGCGGGCAGATCGCCACCGTCGCCGTGCTGCACCGGGTGTGGGAGCTCACCCACAGCCAGGTGTGGACCGGCGCGATCGGGTTGGCCGTCGCCGTCCCCACCGTCGCCGGCGGCCTCCTCGGCGGCACCCTGGCCGACACCCTCGACCGGCGCCGCCTGGTCCTGGCCACCACCGCCGCCTCACTGCTCGCCGCAGCCGGCCTGGCGCTCCTGGCCGGCGCGCAGCTCGGTGGCTCCCTCGCGGTCCTGCCGGTCCTGGGCCTGGTCGCCACCCAGACCGCGGCCACCGCGCTGGGGGCAGCGGCCCGGCGCACCTTCATCGTCCACCTGCTGCCCACCGACCTCGTGCCGGCCGGGGTGGCGCTGAACCACCTGAGCTTCCAGATCGCCGTGCTCGCCGGCCCCGCCGTCGCCGGAGTCGTCCTGGCCACCGGCGGGGTGCGCGCCGCCCACCTCGCCGACGTCGCCGGCACCACCGTCTCGCTGTACGCGGTGCTGCGCCTGCCCGGCGGGCGAGCTCGCACCGCGCCGGGAACACCACCCGCCCCGGGAGCGCAGCCCGCGGTGCGCACGGTGAGGGCTGCGGTGCGCGCCACCTGGGAGGGCTGGCGCTACCTGCTGAGCCGCCCCGCGCTGCGCGGGTGCCTGGCCGGCGACCTGGCCGCGACCGCACTGGCCATGCCGATGGCCCTCTTCCCCGCCGTCAACGCCGAGCGGTTCGGCGGCAGCGAGTACACGCTGGGGCTGTTCCTGTCCGCCCTCGCCGCCGGTGGCCTGCTGGCCGCAGCGGCTTCGGGCTCGCTCACCCGGGTGCAGCGCAGCGGCCGGTTGGTGCTGGCCGCCTCCGCGACCTGGGGCCTCGCGTCGGGCGCCTTCGCCCTGGTCCACTCCCTGCCCGCGACCCTGTCGTGCCTGGCGCTGGCCGGCGCCGCGGACACCATCGCCGTCATCTGCCGCGGCACCATCGTGCAGGTGAGCACCCCCGACACCCACCTCGGGCGGGTCAGCGCCGCCGAGAACATCGTCGGTGTCGCCGGTCCCGGGCTGGGCAACGCCCGCGCCGGTGCGGTGGCCGGCGCGACGTCGTCGGAGGCGTCGGCGCTGACCGGCGCACTGGCCTGCGTCCTGGCCGTCGGTGTCATCGCCGCGACCACCCCGGCCCTGCGTCGCTGGGAGCAGCCCACGCCCGCGACCACCGGCCCCACCTGAACGCCGGCCCGTCGACCGGCTCGTCGACCCACCGCGCACGGCCGGGCACGACGAGCGTGGTCACGGTTCCGGCGCCGTGCAGACGAACCACGCTCCGCTGTCGGCGACTGCCGGGCTCGCGGGCACCGGACGGGTTTGCCGACCCGGCAAACCTCCTTGTCGAGGCGAGAGGGGTTCGCGCAGTGTCGCCGGTGACGGCGGCACAGCGGCCGGACTCGAGACGGAGGCAGGGCGATGGCGGAGCAGGTCGGCGAGCAGCAGGTCGGCGAGGAGTACGACGTGGTGGTCGTCAGAGGTGGCCCCGCGGGGTTGAGCGCGGCGGTGGCCCTGGCCCGCTCCCGGCGCAGCGTCCTGGTCGTCGACGCCGGCGAACCCCGCAACGCAGCCTCCGGGCCCGCCGGTGGACTGCACCAGGCGCAGCTGTTCCGCCAGCTCAGCAGCACGGCGACGTTGTCCACCCACACCGGCCCCCCGCTCAGCGCCGAGCAGTCCGAGGTGCTGGCTGCCCGCGGCATCGACGTCGTCGACGGGGAGGTGGTCGACCTCGAGGTCGCGCAGGACCGGTTGCGCGGGGTGCGGCTGGCCTCCGGGGAGACGGTGCCGGTGCAGGCACTGGTCGTGACCCCCTTCTTCGCGGCCGACGCCGACCTGATCGCCGAGGACCCCCGGACCGCGGTCACGGCCCACCGCGCCGAGCGGGAGGACGTCCATGGGTGAGACCGACGTCGACGTCTCCAGCCAGGAGTTCTGGGACCAGCGCTACCGCGGGGGTCCGCTCTTCTCCGGTCACCCCAACCCCTGGTTGGTGCACCACGCCAGTGCCCTGCCGCCCGGGACGGCGCTGGACGTGGGCTGCGGCGAGGGGGCCGACAGCCTGTGGCTGGCGGCCCGCGGCTGGCACGTCACCGGAGTCGACATCTCCCCCGTCGCTCTGGCCCGCGCCGCCCGCCTCGCCGAGGACGCCGGCGCAGAGGTCGTCGCACGCACCAGCTGGCAGCAGGCCGACGCCCTGCACCTCGAGCCCTCCCAGGCCCGGTTCGACCTGGTCTCAGCGCAGTACCTGCACCTGCCCGCTCCAGGGATGGCGGAGCTGCACCGCCGCCTCGCGGCGGCGGTGCGCCCGGGGGGAACCCTGCTCCTGGTCCTGCACGAACCACCCCGGCCCGGGTCCGAACGTCCCGACGTCCCCGCGGACGTGTTCGCGACGGCCGAGGAGATGGCCGCCGGCCTCGACCCGGCTGCGTGGACCGTCCACGCCGGCAGGCACGCCCGGCCGGTCGCCGACCCCCCGCACCCGGCCGGTCACACCCACGACGTCGTCCTCCACGCCGTCAGACGCGTCGTCGACCCGGCCCGCGACCACTCGACAGCCACCGCTGACCGACCGCCGGGCAGCTACTGGTCGATGGACGAGGCGAGGTGGGTCCTGCCGGCCTGACCGACCACGGGTTCCATCGACCTGACGCTCGCGACACCGTTCCGGCGGAACACCCCTTCGTCGTCCACCATGAACCACTCACGGCACGGCGCACCGCCCCGGACCACGACGTCCTGGTCTGCGTCGTCGTACCAGGAGACGGCCTCCACCTCCGGGTGGCCAGTCGGGTGCAGCGTCGACTCCCACCCGCAGGGTCCCTGCCCGTCGTGGTCGACGTGCTGGACGAGGTGATCGCGGTGACGCGCGACCACCTCGTCCAGGGCCTCCCGCATCCTCACCACGAACGCACGCGTGGACCGCACTCACCAGGTGCCCTCGATCTTCGCCTGCCTGACCAGCTCGTCGTAGCCGACGCCGTCCTCATCGACCGCCTCCGGCTCCAGCACCGCGCTGGACCACGGGATCTTACACGGACCGCTGTGCTCCGGCTCGGGACACAAGGCCCTGGTCAAGCGCTCCTGCACCTCGAACGCCTGCTTCCGCGTGGCCCACAGGCCGATCCGGATCTCGTAGGTGCCCTTGCCGCTGGCCGGGTTGGTAGGAACCATGCGGAGACGGTAGCCAGCCGACCTTCGACGGTCTCCCGGTGAAGCTCGTGCGACGTCACGGTCGTGGCGCTCTGACGGTGCTGCGACGGCCTGCAGCTGCTCGATCCACGGGTGCGCCGCCGTCGGTCAGCTGCAGCGCCTCGATCAGCCGGGTGCGCCGGGAACCGTCGACCATCAGCTGCAAGCACCAGTCCGCGGTGGGAGTGGGCCGGCACCAGACGTCGTGCACCCCCGGTGGCAGGGGACACGAGCCTCAAGGGCGGCGGGCGATCCGGTGACCGACGACCACTCCGGCCAGCGCCCACACCGCGCCGACACCGACCCCGGCCAAGACGATCCAGAACGGAACCCGCATCTCGTCACCGGCCTGGACCCCAGCAGCCCGTGCTTCGGCCTCACCCATGCCCGAAGGCTATCCGCGGTGCCGCGCTCCCCGCAGCTCCTCAGCGGTCGACGACGTCGAAGCCGAGGTGTGCCTGGTACCAGGCCGCGGCAGCGGCAGCAGCGGTGTCGCTGACCGGCAGGAAGCTCGACGCCAGGGTCGTGATCACGGCGGCACCGTAGCGGCGCCCTCGGACAGCGGGCTCCTCGGTGCGACGTGCGCTCCTGCGGTGCTGCGAGCGCATCCGGTCGTGGCGCTGTGGTGGCTGTCGGCTCACACCGACACCCGAGCACCTGCTGCCCGACCCGCACCACGGAGGATCAACGGAAGTTGCGCACGAAGCGACGTTCCACCCGCCCCGCAGTCCCGCGCACCTCCACGGTGTCCGTGGCCACCCAACCCGCACGCTCGTACACGCTGATCGCTCGCGCGTTGTCGGCGAGGACCCACAGCTCACCGCGGGCGAACGCCCTCCGCCGGGCGTGCTGCTGCACGTGCTCCAGCAGCGCCCGGCCGACCCCCGAGCCCCAGGCCCCGGGCTCGGTGGCCAGGTAGCGCACCTCCAGGAAGCCGCCCCGGGGAACGAGGATGCAGAAACCCACGGTGGAAGCTCCGCGGCGGGCCAGGTGCAGCGATGCGCCGGCTGCGGCGAGCGCATGCTGGATGCCGGCCAGCTTCTCCGCGATCGGCGGCACCGACGGCAGGTGGTCCCGCTCCGCGGTGGCGCGGGCCCAGGTGCCTGCCGCCTCGCGCTGGGCGTCGAGACCGACGGCGAGCCCGACCACCGCTCCTCCGTCCCCGAGGCGCTGTCGCGGGTGTTCGCGACAGCTCACAGGAGCTGGACGTCGTAGTCGGTGAAACGCCGGTCGACGCTGAGCAGCTGCAGCCCTCGCCGGGCGGCCTGCGCGATGAGCATGCGGTCGAAGGGGTCGTCGTGGTGGCGCGGCAGGGCGCCGGCGGCCAGGCCGTCGTCCACGGTGACCGGCAGCTCGGTGAACCCCTGCTGCTGCAGTTCCTCGCGCAGGCCGTCCGGAGCAGTCAGCTTGCCCAGCGCAGCCTTGATCGACATCTCCCACGCCGAGGCCGCGGAGACGAACACCTCGTTCTCGCCGTCGGCCACGGCAGCGCGCATGCGCTCCGGCAGGCGTTCGTCGTCGCTCAGCCACCACAGCAGGACGTGGGTGTCCAGCAGGAGGGGCATCACGGGCGCGGTTCGGCGTCGTCGTGGAAGGCGGCCACCAGGTCGTCGGGGGTCTGGTCGAAGTCGGCGGCGATGACCACGCGCCCCTTCCACGCGCCAGGACGGCGCGTGCCGCGCGAGCGGGCCGGCACCAGGCGAGCCACGGGCTTGCCGGAACGGGCGATCACCACGTCCTCGCCCCGCTCGACCGCTTCGAGCAGGCGCGACAGGTGCGTCTTCGCCTCGTGCACGTTCACCGTCCGCGTCATGGTTCCACGATAAGGACTAAGTCGGACTAAGTCCATCGTGGGCAACGGCGTGCGACAGCCGCCAGGTGTGCCCGTCCAGGCCCCTCACGCGTCGAGCAGGCGCACCACCCGCCCGCACCGCGGCTTCCGCCGCGGCCGGTGAGCGCCGTCCCAGACCGCAGGAGGTCGCCACGTCGACGCCGTCTGCCCAGAGCCTCCTCGACCGCGGTGAGGGCCCGCAGCGGTGCGTGGGAGGCGGGGCCCGTCGGGGGCACGGCGTCCCCGCTGGAGAAGGGCAGGTGCACGAACTCCAGGGACCGCCCCGCGGGCCAGCGGCACGCCCGCCGGGCCGGAGGCGAACAGCGCCACGTCCAGGTGGCCCGGGACGCCCACCTGCAGCGGCACCGTCGCCGGGTGCTGCGCGTGCGAGAGCAGGCGCAGCACCTCCTGGGCGTGCTCGGCGATCCGCAGGTCCAGGTCCTCGGGGAGCAGGCGCCGGCCGCGGCGCAGCGCGAAGCGGTCGACGTCGTCGTAGTCCAACCAGTTCCCCGAGCGCGTGCGCCGCAGCACCGGCTGGTCCACGAGGCGCTGCACGACCGGCACGATCCACCGCGAGCGTTCGGCGGTCTCCCCACCGGTCAGGCGGCGCACCCGCCCGGCGAGCTCGTGCACCTGCCACTCCAGCGCCTCGGCGGCGGTCGGGAACTGCGGCGGGGTCCCCACCGGGTGCATCCGCCGAGGCGGGCTGCCGGGCCGGTCCGACGGTTCTCCCGCACCGCGTCCCGGCACCTCACTCGCCCCCGGCCTCGGAGCCCGCCTCGGACCCGCGCCCGCGGGCGACCGGGTCGCTCCGGCGCGCTCGGGGCCTGCCCTCGCGGAACTCCGCGACGCGGGAGGCGAGGTCCGTCAGCCGCTCGTGCGAGGCGCTGCCCGCTTCCGCGCTGTAGACGAACAGCGTCTGGTCGGGATCCCCCGGCAGGGAGAGCGCCTCGAAGTCCAGGACGAGCTCGCCGACCAGGTGGTGGTGGAAGCGCTTCCTGCCGTGCGTGCGCTCGTGCACGGTGCGCTCGGTCCACCACCGGGTGAACTCCTCGCTGTTCAGCGTCAACTCCCCCAGCAGCTGCTCCAGCAGGCCGTCCGCGGGGTGGCGGCCGGCGTCCAGCCGCAGCGTGCCCACCGCCTGGGCGCTGACGGTGCGCCAGTCCGGGAAGACCTCCCGGGCCGCCGGGTCCAGCAGCAGCCACCGCACGTAGTTGCGCCGGGGCGCCGGCAGGGCGTCGAAGTCGGTCATCAGCTCGGCGGCCAGCCGGTTGCTCGCCAGGACGTCGGTGCGGCGGCCGAGCACCAGCGCCGGGTGCTCGGTCAGGGAACCCAGCAGCTGGTGGACGGCCGGCCGCACGCGCTGCACGCTCGGCCGCTCCGCGCCGCGCCGCGGCGGGCGGGCCAGGTCCCGCAGGTGGGTCGCCGCCGCCGCGTCGAGGCCCATCGCCGCGACGAGCGCCTCCACCACGCTGTCCGAGGGGCTGGTGTGCCGGCCCTGCTCCAACCGGCTGTAGTAGTCCACGCTGAGCCCGGCCAGGTGCGCCACCTCCTCCCGCCGAAGACCCCGCACCCGGCGACCGGGACCGGGGGTCAGCCCCACCGACTCCGGCTCGGTAGCGGCCCGGCAGGCGCGCAGGAAGGCTCCCAGGTCGTGGCCGGCGGTCATGACCCCATGCTGGCAGCCGCGGTCCCGGCCCGGGGGCCCGAAGGGGGGTGCGCCGTGCCCGGGCACCTGCTCCCCCGGCACCGCTGGGCGTCGTCCAGCCCGTTGCGGGCGCCGGCGGGCGGACACGCTGGAAGCGCACCGGTGCCCACCGGGCGTTCCCGTCCCCGCCGCTTGAAGGAGTGGTCCTCGTGCCCTACCCCCTCGACCGTCCCGCCACCTGGTTCGTCACCGGCACCTCCCGCGGCCTGGGCCTCGCCCTGGTCGAGGCGCTGCTGGTCTCCGGCGCGCAGGTCGCCGCCACCACCCGCTCCACCTCGCGGCTGCAGGACTCCCTCACCGGTGTCGACACCTCCCGCCTGCTGGCCCTGCGGGTCGACCTGACCGACCCGGCGGCGGTGGCCGAGGCCGTGCGGCGGGCGACGGAGCGCTTCGGCTCCCTCGACGTCGTCGTCAACAACGCCGGCTACGGGTTCCTGGGCGCCGTGGAGGAAACAGCCGACGCGCAGGTCGCCGCCATGCTCGACGTGCAGGTGAGGGGGACGTGGAACGTCGTGCGCGCCGCTCTGCCGGTGCTGCGCGAGGCGGGGTCCGGGCACGTCGTCACGATCTCCTCCGTGCTGGGGGTGACGTCCTTCCCCGGGTGGGGCCTGTACTGCGCCGCGAAGTTCGCCGTCGAGGGGATGACGGAGTCGCTGGCCGCGGAGGTGGCCCGCTTCGGCATCTCCGTGAACATCGTCGAACCCGGGTACTTCAACACCTCCTTCCTCACCGCGGACTCCCTGTCGGTGACGGACACGCCGATCAGCGGGTACGAGTCCATCCGAGACATGATCAGCCAGCACCGGCAGATGCCGGGAACCCAGCTCGGCGATCCCGACCGGGCGGCGGGCGCGCTCATCGCGCTGGCGCAGGCGAACGGCGCCGGCCGCCTGCGGCAGGCCCTGGGCTCGGACTCCCTGCAGATCGCGCGCTCCGCGCTCACCGCCGAGCTGGCCGAGTTCGAGGACGGCGCCGAGCTGGCGCGCTCCACCGACTACGCGCGCAGCTGACCAGCCCACCGAGCTCGAGCACCCCCTGCGCCGCGAGCCGGCTGCCACGTGCCGGCCGCTCGCCGACCCGGCACGGGTGACCCCGGCGCGTCCGTCGACCTGCGAGCATGCCCGGGTGAGCCTCGACGCGCTGCTGGCCTTCGCCGCCCTGTGCCTGCTGCTGGAGCTGACCCCGGGTCCCAACACCTTCCTGGTGCTGCGCCACAGCCTGCACGGCGCGCGCGCCGGGGCCCTCACCGCCGCCGGCTCGGCGGCCGGCGCGCTGGTGTGGGCGGGCGCCGTCGCCGTCGGGCTCGCGGCTCTGCTGGAGCAGTCCGCCGACGCCTACCGCCTGCTGAAGGTCCTCGGCGGGCTGTACCTGGTCCTCCTCGGCGTGCGCGCCTTCAGGAGCAGCCGCCGCGAGGTCGAGCAGGTGCCCGGCGCGGCGCCGGGTGCGCCGCCGGTGGGCGCGTCGGCCGCCTTCGGCGCCGGGCTGCTGTCCTGCGTCCTCAACCCCAAGGTCGGCCTCTTCTTCCTCGCCGTGGTGCCGCAGTTCGTCCCCGCCAGCAGCGGCGTGCGCGGTGCGCTGCTGCTCGGGGCCGTCGAGGCGGCCGTCGCGCTGGGTTACCTGCTCGTCCTCTCGGCGGTCGCCGCCCGCGCCGTCACCTGGCTGCGGCGCCCGGCGGTGACCCGCGCGCTGGAGCGCACCAGCGCGGCGGTGCTCACCGCCTTCGGCGTCGGCACCGTCGTCAGCGCCCGCTGACGTCCCGCCGCCGGGGTCGGTCGGCCGGGCGCGCCCACCCACGGTCCGGGAGGGAGCCGCTCAGGGGGAGCGCACGAGGAACAGGCCCCCGCTCACCGTTCACAGCTGCACGGTCCCGCTCACGCACGTGGTGCTGTCCCCACCCACCCACACCCGGCCCTGCACGGTGCGCACGCGCACCACCCCCGCCCTGCCCACCCGCGCGCCCTGCGCAGCGGTGTAGGCCGGCGGCAGCACCCCGTTGCCGGTCAGCCACTGCGCCAGCCCCGCGTTCAGGCTGCCCGTCACCGGGTCCTCGGGCACCCCCAGCTCGGGCACGAAGGCACGCACCTCGACCTGGTGCGGCGACCCGGGCGGGTGCAGACCCACCACGCCCAGGGCCAGGTCACCCAGGAGGGTGCGGTCCACCTCCACCGCCAGCACGTCCTGCGCCGAGGCCAGCCGCAGCGCCGCCCACCCGGGGCCGTTGTCGACCCACTGGTGCTCCAGCACGTCACCGACGGCCAGCCCCAGGGCCTGCACCGCCCGCTGCAGCACGTCCGGCTCCAGCGGGCCGCTGCGCACCAGGTCCGGGGCGCGGAAGCTCAACGCCGAGTCGTCGCGGCGCACCGGCACCAGGCCGGCTGCGCACTCCTGGACCACCGTCGTCGTCCCGCGCGGGACCCCGCCGGCCCCCAGCCAGGCGTGGGCCGAGCCCAGCGTGGGATGACCGGCGAAGGGCAGCTCACCACCGGGGGTGAAGATGCGCAGCCGGTAGTCCGCGCCTGCCGCCGAGCCCTCCGGTGTCGGCGGCAGCACGAACGTGGTCTCCGACAGGTTCGTCCACGCCGCGAAGCGCTGCATCGCGTCGGTGTCCAGGCCGTCGGCGTCCAGCACCACCGCGACCGGGTTCCCGCGGTACGCGACGGCGGAGAAGACGTCGACCTGGGCGAACGGTCGCAGCACGAGTCCCCCTCGATCAGGGCCGGTGGAGCAGTCCGGCTGGGTGGAACAGGAACAGAACAGGAGCAGGAGGGTGCCACGACGGGGTGCGCGCCCGCGAACCCCGTCGTGCCGTCCCCTGGTGCCGGGAACAGCTCAGCGAGGGCGGCGAGGGTCCTCCAGCACGTCGCGCCAGGAGTGCTGCGGGGCGTAGCCGAGGAGGTCGCGGGCCTTGTCGATGCTGTAGAAGGTCTCGTCCCGACCGAGCTCGCGGCGCACCTCGACCCCGTCGTAGAAGGCGTCGATGACCTCCCGGCTCGTCGCGGCGACCGACGTGTCGGCGTTGGCGACGTTGAAGAGCTGGAAGCCGAGCCCGTCGGTCTGCACGGCGCGCAGGGTCATCTGGCCCAGGTCCCGGGTGTCGATGTAGGCGAAGAGGTTGCGCCGCCGCAGCGACGGGTCGGCCAGGAAGGCCGGGAACTTCTCGGCGTACTCGTGCGGCTCGATGACGTTGTTGATCCGCAGGCCGTAGACGTCCGCGCCGGTGCGGGCCTGGAAGGAGCGTGCGACCACCTCCCCGGCCACCTTGGACATGGCGTAGGAGTCCTCCGGCACCACCGGGTGCTCCTCGTCGACGGGGACGTACAGCGGCTTGCGCTCGCCCTGGGCGAAGCAGATCCCGTAGGTCGTCTCGGAGGAGGCGAAGACCACCTTGCGGATGCCGAGGCGGGTAGCGGCCTCCAGCACGTTGTAGTGCGCCACGATGTTGGTCGCGAACGTCGTGGCGTCCGGGGCGATGAAGGCCGAAGGGATCGCAGCGAAGTGCACGACGGCGTCGTAGGCCGACCCGTGGGGCACGACCGCGTCCGGGCCCTGGAGGTCGGCCGAGGTGGGCGTACCGGCCATCGCCGAGTACACCTGACCGGCATCGGTCAGGTCGACCCGGAGGTCGGTGACCTCGGGGTGGCCCAGCGGGGTGAGGTCGGCGTTGGTGACCTGGTGGCCCTGGGAGGCCAGGTAGGGAGCGACGTGGTGACCGGCCTTGCCGCTGCCGCCGGTGAAGAAGATGCGCATGCCTCCAGCCAACCACCCGTCCCCCGTTCCGCCACGCCGAGCCGCATGGACCTCCTCATCCCCGTCTTGGACGACAGCGCACGGCGGCGGGAGGCTGAGGCCCGTGAAGCACCTCCTGACCTCCACGGCCCTGGTCCTGACGTGGCCGGCTGCGGCGCCACCACCTCCGCGGGCAGCGGCGCCACGAGCCCCAGCACCTCGACCGCGCCGGGCAGTCCAGGCGGTCCAGGCAGTCCAGGCAGTCCAGGCAGTCCGAGAGCCGGCGCCGCCAGCCCAACGGTCGACTCCGCCGCGCAGGCCCAGCTCGCGCAGCTGGAGACGCGCTTCGACGCACGGCTGGGCCTGTTCGCCATCGACACCGCCACCGGGCGCACCGTCGCCCACCGCGCGCAGGAGCGCTTCGGCTTCGCCTCCACCTGCAAGGCGTTCGCCGCCGCCGCGGTGCTGGCCGAAACCACCGACGCCGAACTCGATGCCGTCGTGACCTGGAGCGTCGAGGACGTGGTCGCCCACTCCCCGGTCACCGAGCAGCACACCGGCTCGGGACTGCCGTTGCGCGAGGTCGCGGAGTCGGCGATCACCGTCAGCGACAACACCGCCGCCAACCTCCTCGTCGAGCGCCTCGGCGGCCCGGCCGGCCTGGAGCAGGACCTGCGGGCACTGGGTGATGCGAGCACGGAGGTGGAGAACGACGAACCCGAGGTCAACGACATCGTCCCCGGCGACCCGGCGGACACCAGCACACCCGAGGCGATGGCCCGCACCCTGCAGGCCTACGCCGTCGGCGACGTCCTGGAATCCGGCGACCGCGAGCAGTTCGTGCAGTGGCTGAGGGCCAACACCACCGGGGACGAGCAGGTCCGCGCCGGGGTGCCGGACGGCTGGGTCGTCGGCGACAAGACCGGTCACGCCGGCGTGCACGGCAACCAGAACGACATCGCCGTCGTCTGGCCCGCCGGCGGGCGAGCACCACGGGTGCTGGCCGTGCCGACCGACCGCGCCGACGTCGACGCCGACTCCGACAACGCCCTGCTGGCCGCGGCGACCCGGGTGGTCGTGCAGCACCTGGGCTGACGGCGTGCACGGAGGCGCGCGGCGA
Source organism: Kineococcus aridisoli (assembly GCF_050871885.1). NCBI lineage: Bacteria > Bacillati > Actinomycetota > Actinomycetes > Kineosporiales > Kineosporiaceae > Kineococcus > Kineococcus aridisoli. Next base: position 16,155 of record NZ_JBJLSF010000055.1, read on the forward strand.
CCACCGGTCCAGGTCGTCACCGGTGAGGGAGTCACCGGCGGTCTCCAGCACGTGGCCCACCTACCGCTCGGGTGCCGCGAGGGCGAGGGCGTCGCCGCCGAGGCGGGCACTAGCGTCGGGCGGGTGAGCGATCACGCCGCCGCCGCCCGCCCTCCGCGCCCCGCACGCCTGGCCTTCACCGGGGGCGGCTTCCGGGCGGGTCTGCACCTGGACCTCGTGCACCGGCTGCCGGAGCTGTTCGAGGTGACCGGGGTGCTGGTCCGCAGCGAGGAGACCGCTGCGGCGGTGGCCCGGCGCGGGCTGCCGGTCCACCGCGACGTGCCCGCGCTGCTGCGCACGGCGCCGGACCTGGTCGTGGTGTCGCTGCCGGCCGCGGCAGCTCCCGCGCTGACGCTGGAACTGCTGGAGCGGGGTGCGGCCGTGCTGGTGGAGACGCCTCCGGCCGCCGACCTGGCCGCGCTGCGCGCGCTGTGGGAGGCGGTGGGCCCGTCCGGGCGCGTGCAGGTCGCCGAGCAGTACCTGCTCTCCCCGCACAACGCCGCCCGCGCCGAGGTGGTCCGCCGCGGGCTGCTGGGGGTCCCGACCTCCGTGCAGATCTCCTCCACGCAGCTGTACCACGCCACCTCGATGATCCGCGGACTGCTCGGCGTGGGCGCCCGACCGGCCCGCGTGCTCGCGAGCGCCACGAGCGCACCGCTGGCGGACCCGATCTCCCGCGCCGGCTGGACCGGCAGCGCGCGACCGCGTCCGCAGGTGACGACGGTGGCGACCTTCGACTTCGGCGACGGGCGCAGCGCGCTGTACGACTTCACCGAGACGCAGACCCGCAACCCGCTGCGCACGCGGCGGATGATCGTGCGCGGCAGCACCGGCGAGCTCGTCGACGACCGGCTGGTCCGGCTGGCGGACCCGGTGACGGTGCTGACCTCCTCCATCGAGCGCCGCCAGACCGGGCACCACCAGGACGTGCAGGGGGCCGACCTCGACCAGCTCTCCTTCGAGGGTCGGGTGCTCTTCCGCAACCCGTTCCCGGGCGCCCGGCTCTCCGACGAGGAGATCGCCGTCGCCACGCTGCTGCAGCGCTGCGCGAGGTGGGCGCGCGACGAGGGGCCGGGACCGTACCCGCTGGCCGAGGCGGCCCAGGACCAGCTCCTGGCGCTCGCCATCGGGGCGTCGCTGGACGCGGAGCGCGCCGTGCTCACCTCCACCGAGGCGTGGGCGACCCAGCTGGAACCCTGACCGGGACCGACGCCGGCGGCGGTGGAGCCGCAGGAGCGCCGTCCCGCACCTCGAGCTGCAGGACTCCCTCCAGCTGGCGATCCGGACCCTGCTGCTGGGGGCCGTGCCGCGCGACTGACCCCGGGAACCGCTCCGACGCGCCCTGCCGCCGGGCCGGGGACCGCGGGAACGCGCGGTGGTCGCGCACCCGGGCACCGATGACTTCGGCGGCGCCGGCGGGTCGGAGGTGCGTCGGCCCGGATCCGCCGGGCGGCAGCCAGGCGGTGGCCGGGCGGTCCCGGTCGCCCGCCCCGTTCCCAGGAGGTCCCCGTGGCACCCCGTCTCAGCCCCTACGTCAGCCTGCCCGGCACCGCCCGCGAAGCGCTGGAGTTCTACCGCTCGGTGCTCGGCGGGCAGGTGAGCACCACCACCTTCGGCGAGTTCGGCGGCGCCGCCCAGGGCGCCGACCCCGACGGCGTCATGCACGGCCAGCTCGACACCCCCTCCGGGTTCACGCTCATGGTCTCCGACGCGATGGCCGGGACGTCCTCGGCCACCGGCGGGAACGTGGCCCTGTGCCTGTTCGGCGACGACCTCGAGCAGCTGCGCGGCTTCTTCACCGGCCTCGCCGAGGGCGGGGAGGTGACGACCCCCTTGCAGGCGCAGGTGTGGGGCGATCAGTACGGCGCCCTCACCGACCGGTTCGGGGTCGACTGGATGGTCAACGCCTCAGCGCCCGCCTGAGCGGGGTCGAGCGGGCGGCCGCGGTGGTCCGGTCTGCGGTGGTCCGGCCTACGGTGGTGGCCGTGAGCGAGCCCGCGCACCTGGCGCAGACCCAGCACGCCTACGACACCGTCGCCCGCTCCTTCGCCGCGCTCCTGCCCGGCCTGGAGGCCGAGACGGCGCTGGACGTCGCCGTCCTCGGCGACTTCGCCCGCCGCTGCCGCACCGCGGACCTCGGACCGGTGGCCGACGTGGGGTGCGGGGCCGGACGCGTCAGCGCCCACCTGGCGGCCGCCGGGCTGGACGTCACCGGCTACGACCTCTCCCCCGGCATGGTGCGGGTCGCCCGCGAGGACCACCCCGGGCTGCGCTTCGAGGTCGCCGCCCTGCACGCCCTGCCCGTCGCGGACGCAGCTCTCGGTGACCTGCTCGCCTGGTACAGCCTCATCCACACCCCGCCCGCCGAGCTGGCGGGCGCGGCGGACGAGTTCGCGCGGGTCAGCGCCCCCGGCGCCTTCCTGCTCACCGCCTTCCAGGCCGGGGGCGGTGAGCGCGTCGAACGCTCCCACGGGTACGGCCACGAAGTGGGTTTCACCGACCACCGCCACGACCCCGAGCACCTGGCCGAGGCCCTGACCGGAGCCGGGTTCGAGGTGCTGGTGCGCCTGCACCGGGCGGCCGAGGGCCGGGAGCGGACGCCGCAGCACCTGCTCCTGGCGTCGCGGAGGCCTCGATGACCTCCGGGCCACGACACCGCCCGAGCGCGCCCGCGGGCGCTCGGGCGGGGAGTGCGCCGTGACGGCGGGCCGAGGGGCGGACGAGCGCGACCCGTCTCACCGCTCCGACCTGCGAGCCCGGATCGCCGCGCTGATCGGGCAGGCCGGGTACGGTCCCGACGACGCGGTCGTGGCCGGCGTGCAGGTGGGCGACGCACCGGCCACCTGCGTGGCCCGCGGGCGGACCGCGGAGGGGATCCCCGTGGCGGCCGGCACGGTGGTCCACACCGCGTCGCTGTCCAAGCAGGTCACCTCCGCCTGCGTCGCGCTGCTGGTGCGGCAGGGGCGTCTGGACGTCGCAGCCGACCTGGCCCGCTGGATGCCGGAGCTGCCGACGTGGGCCGGCGGGATCAGGGTCCGGCACCTGGTCCACCACACCAGCGGCCTCCCGGACGTCCTCGACTTCCACGAGCTCGAGCGCCGCGGACGCGACCGCACCACCGGTGACGTCCTCCGCTCGCTCCTCGAGGTCGACCACCTCGACAGTGCGCCGGGGACCACCTTCCGCTACTGCAACGCCGGCTACGTCTGCCTGGCCCGCGTCGTCGAGCGCGCCGGCGGACGAGCGCTCGCCGACTTCGCCGACGAGCAGGTGTTCAGACCGCTGAGGATGCTCGACAGCCGGTTCTGGTCCGGTCCCGGTCGTCACCCGCCCGGCGCCGCGCCGACCGACCCGCGGTCCCCGGCGGCCCTGTCCACGGGCGACGGCGGGCTCTGGTCCACGGCGGCGGACCTGCTGCGCTGGAACGAGGCCCTCCTCGGTGACGAGCTGGGGATCAGCGACCTCCTGCACGAGCCCGGTCGCCTGGAGGACGGCACCCCGCTCGACTACGCCTGGGGAACCGGTGTCCGCACCCGCGGTGGCCACCTCGTGCACCGCCACGGCGGCCTGTGGGCCGGGGTGAGCGCTCAGCTCCTCCGCAGCCCTGGGACCCGTCGCAGTGCCGTCGTCCTGGCGCTGGACCACGACGAGGACCGCACCACCGCCCTGGCCGACGCCCTGCTCGACCAGCACGTGCTCCGCGCCTGACCGCGGCGGCGGGTGCCCGCGGCGCACGCTGCCCACGCGGGCGCACGGAACCCGGAGGGACGGCTCGGACGGCGATCGCGCAGGAGCAGCGCTCGCAGGAGCGCTCACGAGCGCCACCGGGTCGAGCACGTGCGGTGGCGGCGAGGATCCGGCTGGCGGCCGGCGGCAGCCGTGCGCTGTGATGCACCGGTGAGCGCTCCCGCCCGGTTCAAGGACCTCTGCCTCGATGCACGCGACCACCAGGCCGTGGCGGACTGGTGGTGCCGGGCGATCGGCTACCGCCGACACGTCGGGGAGGGCGGTCCCCGCCCGGTGTCCGACCCGGTGCCGATCGTCGACCCCACCGGCGCGGGACCGCTGCTGTGGGTGGTGCCCGTCCCCGAGGAGAAGGTGGTCAAGAACCGCATGCACCTCGACGTCGTGGGCGACGTCGAGGCGCTCCTCGCGCTGGGGGCGGTCCTGGTGCAGCGCCGCGGTGACGACCGGGACTGGGACGTGCTGGCGGACCCGGAGGGCAACGAGTTCTGCGTCTTCGCGCCCTGAGCGCCGAGCGCCACGGACGCCGACGCGGCCTCTCCATCGGTGGCCGCCGCGTGACGGGCCGGCCGGAGGTTCCCGCGGTCCTCGACGTCGCGGCGGGGGTGGTGGGAGCGATGCTGGCCGAGGGGGCCGGCTGCCACACGGCCCCCAGCGACCGGTGTGCGCTGAGCGTCGTGGAAGTGCTGCGGGAGAGGGGTCTGGCAGTTCCGGGCGACCTGTCGGTCACCGGGCGCGACGGCACCGGGGACCTGGCCGTCTGATCGGGCGGACCGCAGGCCATGCTCACGCAGCGCGGCGCCGACCGCGCAGCCAGGCGATCTCGCGCAGCAGCAGCTCGCGGCGCGAGGGGCTGTCGTAGGAGCGCACGTCGTGGCCGAGCCCGTCGTAGAGCACCCGGCCCGGGCCGCCGGCGGTCCACACCACCGGGTGCTGCACGCCCTCGTGCTCGCAGGTCAGCAGCACCCGCGAACCCGCCCGCACCTGCAGCCCGCAGTACCGCTCGTCGAAGGCCTCCACCGGCCCCAGCCCGGCGGTCACCGGGTGCTCCGACCCCTCGACGGGGGTGAAGAGCGCCGGGCCGATGGGCGGGTGCATCGAGCGGCCCTCCAGCCACCGGCCCCCGACCAGGTCGAACCAGCCGGGCGCGTCCGCGAACGTGTTCGCGGCCTGGTGCAGGGCCAGCAGCGGCACGCCGCCGTCGGTGACCAGGCCCGCCAGCCGTGCGTGGAAGGGCGCCCACGCCTCGTCGCCGCCGTCCCAGTCCGCGTCCCGGCGCCCGCTGCCGGCGACGACGACGAGCAGGTCCGGCTCTCCCACCCCCTCGAGCACCGCCGCGGCCGTCCCGCGCACCTGCACCCGCAGACCGGTGCTGCTCAGCGCCGCGGCCACCCGCTGACCGGTGGCCGCGTCGTCGTGCCAGCGGTCCTGGTAGCGGCCACGGCCCACCAGCACCAGCGCCCACCCGCTCACCGCCACACCTCCTGCCGACTCCACCGACTCCACCCCCTGCGCACGCAGCCGCCGCCGCAGCGGGGCGCGGGGCCGGTGCTACCGGAGCCGGGCGCGCAGCTCGTCGTCACCGGGCTCGACCAGGTGGGAACCGTCCGGCCAGACGATGGTCGGGATGCGCCGCTCACCGTGCTGCAACCGGCGCACCAGCTCGGCGGCGGCGGCGTCGGCCTCGACGTCCACGTAGCGGTGGGCCACGCCCTCAGCCTCCAGCAACGCCCGGCTGCGCCGCACGTCCGGGCACCAGTCGGCGCCGTACACCACCAGCTCGGCCGGGGTCGGGTCACCACCTGCCGTGCGCGTGCCGTCGACGGGTTCCACAGCGACTCCTCAGTGCTCGACCAGCAGTGCTCGACCAGCAGTGCTCGACCGGTGGTGCTCGGCCGGTGGCGACCCACGTCACCACAGGTCCCCAGTGTCCCCGGGCACCAGCGCTCACGTCGGCCGGGTGCAGCATCGGCCAGGTGCGCGGCCGCCGCGAGCCGGGGGCCCTCGGGTGACGGGCAGCTGCCCGGGCGACCGGTGCCCCGCGGCTCCCGGCCCACGTCGCCCGCCGCCCGCTCGGGAGCCCACGAGGTGACACGCCGCGACCGGATCCAGCAGGATGGGAGCACGAACGTCGCCGCGACCCGGAGGACAACCGCATGGAGATCGCCGCCGACACGCTGCAGAAGGCCCTGCGCATCAACCTCGACCCCCGCTGGTACGGGACGATCGCCGAGATCGGTGCGGGTCAGGAGGTGGCGCGCTGGTTCTTCCGCGCCGGCGGTGCCGCCGGCACCGTGGCGAAGTCGATGTCGGCCTACGACATGGCCGTCAGCGACGCCGTGTACGGCAAGTCCGACCGGTACGTCTCCCTGGGGCGCCTGCAGGCGATGCTGCAGCACGAACTGTCCCTGAACGTCGAGCGCCTGAGCGAGGCGCGCGGCGACGACACCTGCTTCTTCGCCTTCGCCGACACCGTCGTGGCCCGCAGCTACCGCGGCGGCAACGAGTGCCACGGGTGGATGGGCGTGCGCTTCCAGGCCCACCCCAACGACGAGCCCAGCCAGATCGTGCTGCACGTGCGGATGCTCGACGACGACGCGAGCCTGCAGCAGGAGGCCCTGGGCATCGTCGGGGTCAACCTGCTGCACGCGGCGTTCTTCGAGCGCCACGAACCGGACCAGGTCGTGGCCAGCCTGCTGGACCGGCTGTCCACCGGGCGCATCGAGATCGACCTCATCCAGTTCCGCGGCATCGAGTTCCGCCACGTCGACAACCGGGTGATGGCGCTGCAGCTGGTGCAGCTGGGCCTGTCGGGCGTGGCGATGTTCGGCCCCGACGGGGAGGTACTGCAACCCTCCGAGGCGCTGCGCAAGCACGCCGTCCTCGTCGAGCGCGGCAGCTTCCGCCCGCCGACGGTCGTCAACATCGACATGCTGGAGTCGGCCCGGGAGAAGTTCACCCAGGGCGACGCCGAGGGGGTCCCGGTCCTGGCCCTGACCGAACTGACGATGCGCAACCTGCGCGCGGCCGGCGACAAGGTCGACCGCCGTGACTTCCTGGCCCGCGCGGACCTGCTCGGGGCGTGCGGCATGACGACGATCATCACGGACTACTACGAGTACAACCGCCTCGCCGACTACCTCCAGCGGCGCACCAAGGAGCGCATCGGCATCGTCATGGGCGTCCCGAGCCTGCTGAACCTCTTCGACGAGGAGAACCACACCCACATGCAGGGCGGGATCCTGGAGAGCTTCGGCAGGCTGTTCAAGAACGACCTGAAGCTGTTCGTCTACCCCATGCAGGACCAGCAGACCGGCGCCACGGTCACCGTGGAGGACCTGCAGGTCGCCCCCGACCTGCAGCCGCTGTTCGACTACCTCGCCCGCCGCGGCAGCTTCGTGCACCTGGACAACTACCGGCCCGAGTACCTGCCGATCCTGAGCCGCGACGTGCTGCGCCGCATCGCGGCCGGTGACGACAGCTGGGAGTCGATGGTGCCCGAGGAGGTCGCCTCGACGATCGTCAAGCGGGGCTTCTTCGGGTACAAGCGGCGGGGCGACTGAGCGGCACCCCGTCCACCCCCGAGCCCGGGAGCGGTCCGGGACTTCCGGGCACCCGGGCGTTCGGGCACACTGCGGCCGTGGGGCGTCACGAGTTCGGCGCGGCGGTGCGTCAGTTGCGAGAGAGCGCAGATCCCGCAGCGGCCGGGCTCCCACCGGGTGGACGACGCGTGCGCGGGCTGCGGCGCGAGGAGCTCGGCGAGCTGGCGGGATGTCCGCGGACTACGTGCGCCGCCTGGAGCAGGGCCGCGCCCACCCCTCCGCCGGTGTGGTCAACGCCATCGCCCGGGCGCGCGGCGGCTGCTGGAGCGGTTCAGCGACACCCCGATGATCGTCTCCGACGCGGCGATGAACGTCGTCGCCGTCAACAGCGCCTTCCTGGCCCTTGAGCACTGGAACCTCACCGGGGAGCGTTGGCAGTGGAACGTGGCCTGGCGCATCTTCTGCGACCCGTTCGAGGCCTTCAAGCAGTCCGAGGCCGACGCGGACGACAACGAGGCGGTCCTGGTGACCCGGCTGAAGGGCTCGCTGCTGCGCTACCCCGCCGACACCTCCCTGGCCGCGATGGTCGACGACATGCGCAGCCGCAGCCGCCGCTTCGACGCCCTGTGGCGCGCGCCGCGGCCGGTGACGGCCTACGAGAGCAGCGCGAGCATCACCCAGTCCGACGGCGACTCGGTCACGCTGGTGGGCAACCTCATCGCCATCCCCGGTGACGACCTGGCGGCCGTGGTGCTGACCGCGGCGCCGGGCTCGGCCGATCAGGCCCGGCTGGCGGAGCTGGTGGGCGCGAGCGAGGGGCGGGCCGTCGTCGAGGTTGGCCGGGGGGAAGGCCGGGAGGTGGGCCAGGCCGGCCCAGGCTGAGCGCGCCGTGACCTGCGACGTTGAGCGCGTCACCAGGACCGCGGACCGGATCCGCGGAGCACCTCAGGGGACCTCACAGGAGCAGGTGCAGCGATGAAGGCAGTGCGTTTCCACCAGACCGGCGGACCCGAGGTCCTGCAGCACGAGGAGGTCGAGCAGCCCGTCCCCGGCCCCGGGGAGGTCCTGGTGCGCGTGGCGGCCTCGGCGTTCAACGCCGCCGACGACGGCATGCGCGCCGGGTTCCTGCCCATCCCCGTCGTGCTGCCCCACGTCCCCGGCTACGACGTCTCCGGCACCGTCGACGCCCTCGGCGAGGGCGCCGAGGGCAGCGGCCTGCGGGTCGGCGACGCGGTCATCGCCTTCCTGCCCATGGAACGCGACGGCGGCGCGGCGCAGTACGTCGTGGCCCCCGCCCAGGCGCTGGTCGCGGCGCCCGCGAGCGTCCCGCTGCCCGACGCGGCCGCCCTGCCGTCGGTGGCGCTGACCGCCTGGCAGGCCCTGTTCGACGAGGGTGGGCTGCGGGCGGGTCAGCGCCTGCTGATCGTGGGAGCCGGCGGTGTCGTCGGCAAGTACGCGATCGCGCTGGCCGAGCGCGCGGGCGTGCACGTCGTGGCCACCGCCAGCCCCCGCAGCATCGAGGCCGTGCGCGCCGCCGGGGCCGACGAGGTCGTCGAGCACACCACCACCGACCTGCTGGAGGCCGTGCACGAGCCGGTGGACGTGCTGCTCAACCTCGCCCCCCTGGACCCCGAGCGGTTCACCGAGCTGGTGGCGCTGGTCCGCGACGGCGGCGCGGTGGTCAGCACCACCGCCTTCATCCCCACCCCCGGCGACGAGGTGCGCGGCGTGCACGCGGCGACCGTCTTCGTGAAGCCGAACCGCGAGCGCCTGGCCGAACTGGTGTCCCTGGTGGACTCCGGCGCCCTGACCCTGGAGGTGACCCGCCGCATCGCGCTGGCCGAACTGCCGGCGCTGCACGCCGAAGCCGCCGCCGGCCGCATCCCCGGCAAGGTCGTCGTCCTGCCCGAGTGAGACCCGCACCAGCCCGGCGCGGAAGCCGGTGACGGTCCGGGACCCGGTACCGGTTAGCCTGGCCGGCGTCGCCCCCTGCGCCCGGGACGGCGGCGTCGACCGGCGTCGTCCGCCCCCTGACGAACTCGGTGCCCATGTCCCACCCAAACCCTGCCGCCACCCGGCGCGGGCGGTGGGTGGTGCTCCTCGGCATCGTCCTCGTCGCCCTGAACCTGCGCATCGCCATCGCCGCGGTCTCCCCGATCCTGGACGTCGTCCGCCGGGACGTCGCCTTCGACGACACCCTCGCCGGCCTCCTCGGCGCGGCGCCGCTGGTCTCCTTCGCCGTGTTCGGCTCCCTGGCACCGGTGGTGGCGCGCCGGCTGGGGCTGGAACCCACGCTCGTCGCAGCGCTCCTGCTGTCCGCGACGGGCGAGGTGGTCCGGTCCACGACGGGCACACCGGCGGCCTTCATCGCCTGGTCCGTCGTCGCCCTGGGCGGCATGGGGATCGGCAACGTCCTGCTCCCACCGCTGGTCAAGCGCTACTTCCCCGACCGCATCGGGCCGGTCACGGCCGCGTACTCGATGACCATGGCGTTCAGCACGACCGCACCCCCGCTGCTGGCCGTGCCGCTGGCCCGGCAGCTCGGGTGGCGGACCTCCGTGGGCGTGTGGTCCGTCCTGGCCGTCGTCGCCGTCGTCCCCTGGTGCGTCGTCATCGCGCGGAGGGCGGCGACGGGCCACGGGCGGCGCGACGTCGACGGCCTGCCGCCGGGCGCCTCCGGGCCCGCGGACCAGCGGGTGCGGAGCGGGACCGGTCGCGTCTGGCGCAGCCCGCTCGCCTGGGGGCTGGCGGTGACCTTCGGGATGAACTCGCTCAACACGTACGCGCTGTTCGCCTGGCTGCCGCAGATCCTCACCGACGCCGGGCTCGAGGCGGAGGCCGGGGGGCGGTGGGTGGCGCTGCTGGCGATCCTCGGGCTGCCGATGTCCTTCGCCGGGCCGCTGCTGGCCGCACGCCTGCGCGACCCGTGGCCGCTCGTCGCCGCGCTCGCGGGGTGCTACGTCTGCGGCTACCTCGGGCTCGCGCTCTCCCCGGCGACCGGGACCGCGGTGTGGATCGTCCTGCTCGGCCTGGCGCAGGGCGTCTTCCCCGTCGTGCTGGCCCTCATCAACCTGCGCACGCGCACGGCGGAGGGCGCGACGGCGCTGTCCGGCTTCGTCCAGGGAGCGGGGTACACCGCGGCGGCCCCCGGGCCGGTGCTGGTCGGGGTGGTCCACGAGGTCACCGGCAGCTGGACCCCCGCGCTGGCCGTGCTGCTGGTCACGGTCGGCGTGCTGGCCGTGGTGTCCCTCGTCGCCTGCAGACCGGCGGTGCTGGAGGACACCTGGGGTGCACGGCCCCGAGGTTGAGGGCCGCACCACCCGCCCGAGCGGCGCCTCGTCCCACCGGGCCCTGCCCCGGCGCCCCCCGCGACGATGGACAGAGCCTCCCGCACCTGCGAGCGTGAGCCACCCGGGACGCGGCGAGCCCGCGCACCAGCAGCCGCACCGGGGCAAGATGGGTCGGGACGGACCCGCAGGCGAGCCAGCGAGACGGGCGCAGGAAGGGGGCAGCAGCCGTGAGCGCACGCTTCACCACCCGCCGAGCAGCAGGCGTCGCCGCCACCTCCTACGCCACCCTCGCCCTCGTCCCCTGGGCCGTCGACTGGGCCACCGCCGGCACCCGCAGCCCCCGAGCGGGCCTCCTCATCGCCGCCGCACCCCTCGCCCTGCTCTTCGGCGCCCTCGCCGGCTACGCCGCCGCCCCCCTCGGCACGGCCCGACGACGCCCCGGGCCACGCCCGACCGGCGCCACGGGCGTGGTGGCCACCACCCCGCCCCCGGCGCCCCCCGCGACGTCCACGGCTGCGGCGGCGACGACGGCCGCGACCCCGCACACCCGCGCAGGACCCCGCCTCGTCCTGCTCACCCCGGCACCGGCCCCACCACGACCGGCCGCGGACCGACCCGCGAGACCCCTGCACCCCACCCCCAGCCCCGTCACCGGCCCAGTCGCCGACCCGGCACTCCCCCCGGCGCCCCGCACCAGCACCCGCCGCACGCCCTGACAACGCCACGGCGCCACCCGCGCCCCGCCGCAGCCGTGCACCCGTGAGCGTGCGAGCCGGCCCCCACCCCGACGCGGTCACCAGCGGCACGAGCGTCGCCCAGCAGCGCACCACGCCGCACCAGCCGGCGCCACGACGAGCCACCAGGCCCTCCCCACGAGCCGGCCGACCGCGAACCCCGCGAACCCCGCGAGCCCCGACGGCTCCGCTCCCAGCGCACACCCCTCCTGGAGGACCCGCGATGTCCCACCAACCCCCCCGCGCCTCCGCGAGCGCCGAGCACGCCGGCGTCGGGGCGCCCGGGCCGACGTCCAAGCAGAGCCTCCAGCAGACCCTGACCGTGCTCATGCACGGCCGGGAGGAAGCCCACCCCACCAGCACCGCCCACACCCGCCGGGCCAACGCGCAGCGCGCCGCCTACGCCGCCCAGGCCCTGCACCACCACGCGCAGGCCAGCGCGAGGGCCGGCGCGAGCGCCGACGGAGGGGGCGACGCCAGGGACAACATCGAGGAAGCCCTCATCGAGCTCCTCACCGACCTGCACCACCTCTGCGACACCTGCGACCTCGAGCTCGCCACCCTCCTGCAGGCGGCCGCCCTCATCCACGCCAACGAGACGGGGGCCCGCTGACGGCACCGGCCACGCCCGCGCGGGCCGACGACCTCGGACCCGCGGCGTCCGCGTCCGGGCCTCACGGTCCGGTGCGCCCCGCCGTCCCGTCCGGCCGGACCAACGCCCTCCGACCCGCGCTCGGAGCACCGGTCATCCACATGAGCATCTCGTCGACCGGGCCGATGACCTGGCGCAGCACCCGCTCGGTCTCGCCCGCGACGCCGTGCAGAGCGGTGATCCGGCCCACGACCCGCCCCTCGTGGACCAGGTCTGCGGGCGGGTCGTACTCGTGGCGCACCGCCCGCATCCCGGACGCCGGGCAACCGGCGGGCGCGAGGACACCGCTGAGCATCACCTCCCGCACCGAGCGCTCCCCGTCGCGCGTGCGCACGAACAGCCGGTCGACGGCGATCCGCAGCGGCTCCTCGGAGACCCCGGGAGCACCTGAGGACGGCGCGTGGTCGAAGTCGACGCTGGTGATGTCCGGAACCCGCTGGGTGACCTCGAGGACGATGCGGCGCACCCGGCCCCGCCAGTCCTCCGCGGGCCGCCGCAACTCCATGACGTAGGCCCCGTGCCCCTCGGCGACCGCCCGGGCGCCGCTCTGGTGACCGGTGACCGTCACCATCACACCGGTGCCGTGCACACCGGCCTCGGCCAGGTCCGCGAGCACGCCCACCCACGCGAAGGCGTCCCGCTGCTCCAGCGGAGTCCTGTGCCGGCGGCACTCGAAGAAGACCCGGCGCTCCACCCCGTCGACCTCGAAGGTCCACACCACGTCGATCTGGTGGTGGGCCAGACGTCCCTCCAGCTGGACGTCCCGCTCGATGCCGACGGTCCGCACGTCGCGTGGAGCCGCCAGCGCCCCCACGAGGTCGCGGACCAGCTCCTCGTGCTCCCGAGGCGTCAACCGGTCACCCACCACGAACACCCGCCTCCCCGCGCTGGTTCCCCTCCCTCACGGTAGTCGACCACCCTGCGTCGCGGCTCCTCCGGCGCTCCCGTCGAGAGGTGCGCTGCGACACCCTCCGCCGAGTTCGACGACGCCTGCGCCGTCGACCCGTGCGGAACCTCCCGGATGCGGACGACCCGCAGGGAAACGCCGAGCAGTTCACGCAGCACCGAGCGCTCCTCGGGAGGTCGGCGCGGACGGCGCCGTCGGTCCACCGCGGCGGCCAGGCCGACCAGGTTTCCCGCCGTGTCGCGGAAGTGGGCGACGACCAGTCCCGACGGCGCCCGCACGGGTCCCGCCACCCGCTGCCCGCCCGAGGTTTCGGCCTGTTCCAGAACTGCGGTGACGTCGAGCACCTCCACGTGGAACACCGCGCGCGGCGCGATCCGCTCGTGGCGCCGGCGCTCAGGTCCCGCCGGAGGCGAAGACGTGCAGGCCGAGCTCGGCGCTGAGCTCCTCGCTGGCGATGCGGCCGCGCACGCTGGTTCCCTGCTCGTCCAGCGGTGGGCTGACCACGGCGGCACCCAGGACGTCCGGCGCCGAGAGCACGATCCCGCCCGACACGCTCGACTTCGCCGGGACGCCCACGCTGCGCATCCACCGGCCGGAACCGTCGTAGACCCCGCAGGTGGCCATGACCGAAACGACGTCGCGCGCCACCTGCGGGGGCACGATGCGCCGCCCGGAGACGGGGTTGCGCCCGCCGCACGCCAGCGTCGCACCCATGACGGCCAGCGCCCGCGCATCGACCAGCACCGCGCAGGCACGCGCGTAGACCGCGACGGCGTCGTCGGCACCGACGCTCAAGGTGCCCTCGGCGCGCATGAGGTGCGCCAGGGCGTGGTTGCGGTCACCCAGCAGGTGCTCGCTCTGGGCGACGTCCTCGTCGACCTCGAGGTCCTGGGCCGCGAACGCGGACAACCCCTCCACGATGCGTTCCTGACGGCCGGCGACGTCCCCTCCCTCCACCAGCGAGGCCGTCAGCAGCGCACCGGCGTTGACCATGGGGTTCGGCGGCCGCCCGGTGCCGGTCTCGAGCTTGATCGCGTCGAAGGACTCCCCCGTCGGTTCGATGCCGATGCGATCCAGCGCCTGACCGCCGGTGTCGAGCAGCGCCAGCGCGAAGAGGAACGGCTTGACGGCCGACTGCACGCTGAAGGCCGCGTCCGCCTGCGCGCTGGTCCGCACGGTGCCGTCGGGCAGCACGAGCGCCAGAGCGCACAGCTCGGCATCGGCCCGGGCGAGCTGCGGGATGCTGTCGTCCACCGCACCTCCCCGCTCGCCCAGCACGCGCTCGCGCAGGTCGTCGAGGTCGTAGGAGCGGGGATCGGCACGGGTTCCGGCGGAACGGCTCATGCGCACATCCTGCCCGCTCCACGGGACCGAGGCGCCGGAGCGCCGGCGGACGCGCGAACGCCCCCGGACGTTCCCGTCCAGGGGCGTTCGTGCAGATCTCAGAGAGGCCCGGGGTGCTGCGGCGCTCAGCGCCGCGGCGCCCCGCCGCTCACAGTCCGATCTTGCCGGCCAGACCGCCGAGGCCGCCCTTGTCGTCGCCACCGCCACCGCCGCCGGTGAACTTCGCGATGAGCTCACCCGGATCGACGCCGAACCGGCCGAGCAGGTCGGCGTGCTGGTCGGTGTCGACCTGGCCCGGCAGTTGCGCATCGGCTTCCTGCGCCTTGCCGTCGTCGTTGAACTTCTCCCGGATGAGCTGGAGGATCATCTCCTTGGGGATCTGCACGGTGCTGTTCCTCCTTCGATCGGACGTCGCTGACGGTCCCACCCTGCCCCGCTCGGCAACGGCACGCACGCCGGGACCCGGCCGCGGCGGCGCGGGTCCTGCAGCAGCGCGCGGTACCGCTGCCCGGGTGTCCAGCGGTTCACCGGAACTCCTCGGGGAGGGTGGAGCTCAGGAGCGACCGGGGTGCAGGTCGCTCCTGCTCGCGCAGGTGCGCCGGTGTCAGCGGCGGTCGCGGTCGCGCCCGGTGGTGTTCACGGTGTTGTCGGCGTCGAGGTCGATGACCTCTTCGCGCAGCGTCTCGTCCACGGTCTCCTGACCCTGGACCGTCTGGGTG